>CAMPIC010000008.1 GCA_946886185.1 uncultured bacterium | reverse complement strand
GTTCTATGCCAGTCACTCCCTCTCCGGGAGTGGTAGACGCCAGTTCTATGCCAGCCACTCCCGCTCCGGGAGTGGCGGGCGCGCATGCGATTCCCGGGCGGATCGTTGCGTTGCCGCCGCCTCCGCGGTTGACGACGGAGACGCCGCGAGGGATTCCGGCTCCGGTGCGCGATCAGCTCGAGAAAGAGTTGCAGGTGATCAGCGAGCTCGACTATGAGGGCTACTTCCTCACGATGTGGGAGATCGTGCAGTTCTGCCGGCGGGAGAACATCCTCTGCCAAGGACGGGGATCGGCCGCCAATTCCGCGGTCTGTTACTGCCTGGGCATCACGGCGATCGATCCGGTGCGGATGGGTTTGCTCTTCGAGCGGTTCCTCTCGCGAGAGCGCGCCGAACCTCCGGACATCGATCTCGACATCGAGCACGAGCGCCGCGAAGAGGTGATCCAGTGGGTCTATCGCAAGTACGGTCGCACACACGCGGCGATGGTCGCGAACTTCGTCCGATTCCGCACTCGATCGGCGGTGCGGGAAGTGGGGAAGGTGCTGGGTTTCGCGGAGACGGAGGTCGATCGTCTTGCCAAGCTGCTTCCTCACTACGAAGGGATCACGGCGGAGACGCTCCACCAGGCGGGTTTCGATGCGGGAAACGCGATGCACCAGCATCTGCTCGTGCTCTCGCTGGAGATCCAGGACTTCCCGCGCCATCTCTCGATCCATCCGGGAGGATTCCTCCTCGGACACGAGCCGGTGGCGCGCCTGGTTCCGGCCGAGAACGCGACCATGGAAGATCGCACCGTCATCCAGTGGGACAAAGAAGATCTGGAGAATCTCGGCCTCTTCAAGATCGATCTGCTCGGACTGGGCGCGCTCCATCAACTGCATCTGGCCTTCGATCTGCTGCGCGCCCACTGGGGACGCCTCTATACGATGGCGAACATCCCCGCCGACGATCCGGGCACCTTCGACATGATCGGTCGAGGCGACACGATCGGAGTCTTCCAGATCGAGAGCCGGGCGCAGATGGCCATGCTCCCGCGTCTCAAGCCTCGCAACTATTACGACCTGGTGATCGAAGTGAGCATCGTACGTCCCGGTCCGATCTCGGGAGGAATGGTTCATCCGTATCTGCGCAGGCGTACGGGGAAGGAGCCGATCGACTATCCGCATCCATCCCTCGAGCCGGTGCTGGAAAAGACGCTCGGCATTCCGCTTTTCCAGGAGCAGGTGATGCAGCTCGCGGTGGTGGCCGCCGACTACACACCGGGAGAAGCGGATCAACTTCGCCGCGACATGGCTGCCTGGCGCTCGAGCGGGCGGATCGACCGCCATCGCGAGCGCCTCATCACGAGGATGAAAGCGAAAGGGATTCCGGAGGAGTTCGCGAACCGGGTATTCGAACAGATCCGCGGATTCGGCGAGTACGGATTTCCGGAGAGCCATGCGGCGAGCTTCGCGCTCATCGCGTATGCTACCGCGTGGCTCCGGCGCCACTTCCCCGACGTGTTCACCTGCGCTCTTCTCAACGCACAACCGATGGGCTTCTACACTCCCGCGACCATCGTGGAAGATGCGAAACGCCACGGCGTGACGATCCTTCCGGTCGACGTCGCCCACAGTTCCTGGGACTGCACACTGGAGCTATGCCGCGAAGCCCGCGTGAAGTCGGCGCAGTTCGCGGTGCGGTTGGGGCTGCGGTACATCAAAGGGATGGGGGAGCGCGAGCGCCACGCGATCGAGGCTGCGCGCGCGCAGGGTCCATTTCGTTCCATCGAGGATTTCGCGCAGCGCACGCGGCTCGATGCCGGCCGGCTCTCCCGGCTGGCGGAGTCGGGGGCGTTCGCAGGCTTCGAACCGAGGCGGCGCAATGCTCTCTGGCGCGTCCGGGCGGTCCATCCCGGCGACGCGCCCGAGCTGGGAGTCACCCTCCCGGAGACCGATCCGCAGTTCACTCCGCTCACATCCTTCGAGACGATCGTGTGGGATTACGACACCACGAACCTCAGCACTCACGGTCATCCCCTGGGGCCGATGCGGGCGGAGCTCATGGCGCACGGACTTCCGGATGCGCGCACCGTCAATTCGAAGCCGCACGGCTCACGGATCCGATATGCCGGTGTCGTGATCAATCGGCAACGGCCCGGCACTGCGGCCGGAGTCACCTTCATGACGCTCGAGGACGAGACCGGCTTCGTCAATCTGGTCGTGTGGAAGCAGGTCTTCGAAGAACACCGCGTGGTGGTCAAGACTTCGCCGTTCCTCGGCGTCACGGGGAGGCTTCAGGTAGAGTCTGGCGTCGTGCATTTGGTCGCCGAAGATTTGTGGGTTCCCCAACTGCGCCGCCAGCCGATCTCCGCCGGCAGCCGAGACTTCCATTGAGCCTCTGTATGACAATCGGGTGTTCCAGCGGAGTGAGAATCAAATCCAACCGGGTGAGAAGCCAGTCGCCCGAGAGTCGGGTTCCGAACAGGATGAGAATCCGCGGAGTAAAATCGAGACCGGCCGGGTGAAAACCAGCGGGGTGACACCAAACGGCTCGGTGGAACAAACTACGCCGGAGGTTGCATGCACGTCGATACGGTCCCCGGAGAAGGGGGCGCCTCGCGGCGTCGCCCAAACACTCGACGACACGCGTTCATGAAATTGCGCGTCCCACAATCGGCGTACCTGGTGAAGGCGCGCGCCACAGTCCTCGCGCCCCCGATGAAGGCGCGCGCCAGAGTCCTCGCGCCCCCGATGAAGGCGTGGGTCACAGTCCTCGCGTACCCGGCGAAGGCGCGCGTCACAGTCCTCGCGCCCCCGGCGAAGTCACGCGTCGCGTTCCCCGCACAATCGGCAAAGCTGTTCGCTACGTTAGCCCTGGTCGCTCAATTCAGCGCGGTTGCATCGGCCGATGCCGGGCAATGGTCGGAAGAGGCGCGCGCCGCACTCTCCAGGGCGGGGACGAACCGAGCGCAGATCGCGAAAGCGCTCGATTCCGTGCAGGGCGAAGAACGCGACGGGATGGAGTTTCTGATCGCGCATATGCCTCCCGAAGATCTGGCCAGTCTTTCGAGCGCATTCCTGGTCGAGAACGTGGCGCTCGCATATGAAGCGAAACGCGTGGCTCCTTGGGGACGCGAGGTTCCCGAAAACATTTTCCTGGACGCCCTGCTTCCTTACTCCGTGATCGACGAGCCGAGGGATCCGTGGCGCAGGGAGCTCCGCGAGCTGTGTCTGCCCCTCGTAAAAGACGCCCGCACCTCGGGTGAAGCGGCAACCATTCTCAATCGGGAGCTGTTCCCTCTCGTGGGAGTCCGTTATGACGTGACTCGCTCCCGGAACAACCAGAGCGCGCGCGAGGTGATGCAGGAGAAGAAAGCGACCTGCTCCGGTCTGTCGATCCTCCTGATCGATGCGTGCCGTTCGGTGGGAGTGCCCGCGCGTTTCGCCGGCACTCCGCTGTGGGCGGACAGCAGCGGCAATCACTCCTGGGTGGAGATCTGGGAGGATGGCTGGCACTACACCGGCGCGGCCGAGCCGACCGGCGATCGCCTGGATGAAGCCTGGTTCACGGAGCGCGCCGCCGGCGCCACGTCGCGCGAACCGGCGCATGCCATCTATGCGATCCTCTATCGGCCGACCGGAGTCGAGTTTCCGCACGAATGGCCGGGCGCGGTGAAAGCGCTCCACGCGCTCGACGTCACCGAGCGCTATGCATCGGGCGGGGAGTCGCTTGCTCCTGCTCCCGGAATGTCGCGCGTCGAGATCATCGCGTTCGATCGACCGGGGGGCCGTCGCGTCGCTGTCGAGATAGCGGTGTTGGACGAGCATGACGGCGTCGTGTTCGCCGGGGTGACCTCCGCGGCCACCGCCGACATGCGGAACAACCTGACCGCGCATCTCCCGCGCGATCGGGAGTATCGAGTGCGCGCGAGGGTGGGGGAGTCGAGCGTGGAGACGATGTTCGTTGCCGATGCGGCCCGCGCCGCCTGGATCTTCTCCCTCATGGATGAGTCGGCCCGGCTTCCTCAAGATCAACACCGGTGGGGGAGGCGTGTGCCTCTCTTCGAAGAGCCGTTTCGGATCGGCAAGTGAGCTCGCCGCGATCGGCCCGTCGGAGCCCGGATGAGCGTCGCTCGAACCCCGGCAAGGTGGTGGAACCCCCCTCCACGACCCGGTGGATGAGGGTTTACGCTGTCGTCGGCCTGATTCCATTCGGCCGGGTCGCGACCTACGGCCAGATCGCACGCCTCGCGGGCCTCGGCGCGGGCGCCCGACAAGTCGGATATGCCCTGAGCGCCCTCCCGGATGGATCGCCGACCCCCTGGCACCGGGTGATCAATCGATTGGGAGAGATCAGCTTACGTCGAAACGGAGGCTATGATTCGCTGCAGAGGATTCTGCTGGAGCGCGAGGGGGTGCGGTTCGATCAGAGAGGTCGGGTCGATTTGCGTGCCTTCGGTTGGCGGGGTCCCCGTAGCGTTTAGCAGAGGGATACCCTTAAGTTTTCTCCCATATGGAGAAACCTGGCATAAATAGTGGACAAGGCTCGTCCCAGACGACTACCTTGATAGGAAGTCACGGTTCGGGTTGGTGCGGATTTTTTGGGCATGGAGATGAAGCATCGTATGAAAGCCATAATGGTATTGTGTGCAGGATTGGCGGCCACCCTCATTGCGGGTACCGCTTCGGCAATGATCTTTCCACTGTTCGCCTACGAGAACGCGGACGGCGCAGACCTCCAAGGACTCGATCTGTGGTTCGAGGTGACCGACGGCGGGACGTATGCGGATTTCACCTTTTACAACAGCTCGACCATCGCTTCCAACGTAGCAAACATCTACTTCGAGGCGAGCGGAGCGGGACTCAACCTCGGGTCAGCCTCGATCGCCGGTGAGTCGGCGGGAGTGGATTTCAATCCGAACGGCAACCCGGCCAACCCCGCTCCGGGTCAGGCCCCGTTGAACTGGAATGGAACCGATTCGAGGTTCCGCGCCAAGAATCCGGCGCCGTCTTGGGGAATCCTGAACATGCAGCCCCAGTCGGATGCGGAGTGGCTCAAGATCCGATTCGATTACGGATCTTCCAGCTATGACGAGATCGTCTCGGATCTCACGAGCGGGGAGTTCCGCGTCGCGCAGCACGTGACGGGAATGCCCTCGAGCATCTGGACGGTCTCCGGACAGCCGGTCAACCCGGTTCCGCTGCCCGCATCGGCGTGGCTGCTTGGTTCGGGACTCGCCGGCTGGGCGGGAGCGAGCCGGATCCGTCGCCGTCGTAACTGATCCACGCGCGACTGCGCGAGGATCATCAAGCTGTCGGCTGCGAAGTGAGCGGGATCTCCGCCTCCTTCGCAGCCGATTCGTTTATTGAGCCGCGCGGGCTGCCTCGGAGAAGGAGCAGCGCGAACAGATAGCAGACGATCCCTCCATACGCGACTCCCGTGTGTCCCACCATCATGGCGGCGGCCAGGGAGAGCACGCTCGCGAGAACGCTGAACGCGCCGTTGATCGCCCAGTACCACGGCTTGCCCTCGTCTCCGAATCGGATCATTCCCGTCGGAAATCCGAATCCCATCAGAAATCCGGCAGGGACGAGCAACGTCACGCTGAGTCCGACGCGCCCGCCTAGTCCCCATCCCAACGTCTCCCGGAAGAGCGGCCCGAGCAGGAAGTTGAGTAGCGCGAGCGCGAGAGGCATCCCGATTCCCCAGTTGGCGATCCGTTCGACGGCGAACCTAGGGGCCGTGGCGGCGCCGATTCCCGCGCCCAGAAGGAGCGCCGCGAGCACCACGGTGGTGGCGTAGCTCGGATGTCCCAGATACAGGATGAACCGTTGGATCCACGCCGCTTCCACGAGCAGGAACGCCAGACCGATGGCGCAGAAGTATCTGCTGCCCCGCCACAGCTCGTCAATGTTCCTCAGCTTCCCATGGAGCAAGAAGGGGAGGATGAAGAGGGCCGCCGTGAGCCCGCTCATTGCGATCACGAGACTGCGCAGGAGCATGACCGACTGCTCATTGACGGAGAGTCGCCCGATCAATTCCCGATCGACCTTGCCCAAGATGGGAACGGCCTGGAAAAAGAAAGGGCGATCATCGGTGGGCGGAGAGAGATCGAGCCCGGACTTCTCGAATTCCTCTCCTCCTCCGGAGAGGAGCTCGGGGATCGGCGAATTCTCGGGAGTACCTTCATGGGCGGGCCAGTGGCGAACGAAACCGCGCTCGGCGCAAACGTCGTCGATGCGAGCGAGATCGGTGTCGGAAAGCGGAGACTTCGAGATCAGGAAGGTGGCGACCGCACCTCCTTGCACGATCGCCAGATGCCTGGAGGGATTCTCCACGCCGGTGCGGTCGAGCTGTTCCTTGACGAGCTGCGCCAGTCGCAAGCTTTCCGCCAGATGGGAGTAGAGCATCCAGCGGCTCACCGAGAGGATTCCATCCGCGCTCAATCGGTCCCAATAGAGCTCGAACGCTTCCAGGGTATACAGGTAGTTCTCGGAAAGGGAGAACGCTCCCGCGGAGGTCGCTGCCCACGAGTCGACCATCGAGATCTGGATGACATCGAATCTCTCGGGAGCTCGAGTCAGGAAGCTTCGTCCCTCGCTCAAGATCGGGCGCACCTGCGGTTGGCCATAGAGATCGCCGGAGAATTCTCGGAACGGCCCGGTCATCGCATCGATCGTGGCTGGATTGAGCTCGACCGCGCTGATCTCGGTCGCTCCAGCTTGCAGCGCCGCGAGGACATCCCGTCCACCCCCCGCGCCGATCACGCATACGACTTCCGGATCGAACACTTCGTAGACCAGGCTCGTGACGTCGTACCGCAAGTGGGAAAGCGCTCGGAGTCCTTCTGACGAACCGTTCCATCGATGGATCGGTGTGCCGGCCGAACCGTCTTGCTCCATCCAGAGCTGTTCGATCGCCTGCGGCTGCCAGTTGGATCCCATTCCCCATGTAAATGCTTCGTCCGGATCGGATCGGTAAAAGACGTCCGGAAAGACCGCGATCCGCCCGGTGGGGGACCACTTCTCGTAGAGGATCGACGACTCTTCGTATTTCTTCGTGTAGCGAAGATGGAACGGCTCTCCCCAACCGAGCGCCGCGAGTAGAGCTAGCGCGATCAGGGCCGGCCCCCGCCAGCGCCGCTCGAGCAGGACGGCTGCGGCCAGCGGAGCCAGTCCGAGCGAGGCGAGCAGGAGCGGAGTCGGGACCACGTCCATGAGAGGAACGACCAGCGCGGCTCCGCACGTCGCGCCGATCAAATCGGCCGCATACATCCGGCCGATCTGCCGTCCCGGGGCCTGCATGAGAAGCACGCAGACCGCGGCGCCCAGGAGGAGAAAGGGCACGAGGACGGTGACCATGGTGACCGCGACGGCGGGATCGATGGCCGCGGCATCCTGCATTTCCCAGCTCTGTCTCACGAACGGGATCCCTTTGACGATGAGCAGGATTGAGAGCGGGATGGCGAGCCCGGCCGACACGAGCAGGCGGCGCAGCTCGGTGGAGACTTCCCATCGTCGCGCGCGCAGGGCGTACCAGACCCCCGGAGCGCCCAATCCGAGGAGCGCGAGCGAGATGGAGAGAAACGCGAAGTGGTACCAGAGGACCACGCTCAGAAGGCGCGTGATGGCGACCTGATAGAAGAGGATCGCAAAAGAGAGCAGCGCAATGGCGAGGTGGGACCGGTACGACACTCGCATGGGCGAACCGTGCCATCCTCACGGACATGGGTCAAGTTTTAGAGATGCCGGATCCGCGTGCCGTCAACTCGGCTTGATGTTGCGGTTCACGCGGAACAGGTTCTGCGGATCCCAGGCCTGCTTGATCCCCTTCAGACGGCTCCACGAATTGCCGAGCGCGGCCTCGATGCGCTGGGGACTCTCGTCCGCGGTCAGGAAGTTGATGTAGTTGCCTCCGGTTCCGAACTCTCTCATCTCTGTCCAAGCCTCCCGCGCCCAGGTCAGGTTGGCCTCGTCCTCTTCCGCGCGTTCCCAGGCGCCGGTGATGTTGAGCACGTAGCGCGCATCGCGATTGCCGGCGGGAGAGTGATCCTCTCCGAGATCATTGAGCGCGCCTCCGATCTGGAAAAAGATGACGGCGGAGTGAGGAGAACAGATCCGCGCGGCGTGCTCGATCGCCTTCTCGCAGAGATCCGGTTCCACACGCTCGAGATACTCGCTCTTCCAGTAGTAGCGGCGACCCTTCGGCTGGGTCGCATCGAGGAGCGACTGAATCTGGACGTACGGCCTGCGCACCAGGATGTCGCCGATCGGCTTTCCGAACGCCTTGATCGGAGCGACGGCCGCTTCCGCTTCCGTCACGGGACCTGTGTGGGCGGCCAGGATCGCCACGATCAGCTTGCCATGATGCTCTTTGGGGAGCCATGGCGCCGGAGGAGCCGGCCGCATGAGCGCGACGAGGGTGAGCTCGGGCGGCGCCGACTCGGCGAGCGTCCGATACAGCTCCAGCACGCGGGGCGCCTCCTCGATCGGCCAGGCGACCAGTCCACCGACGATCTCCGGACCGATCGGATGGAGCGAGTAGTCGATCGAGGTGACGACGCCGAAGTTTCCCCCGCCTCCGCGCAGCCCCCAGAACAGGTCGGCATTCTCGCCGCGGCTCGCCCGGACCGCGCGTCCGTCCGCCGTCACCAGATCCATGCCTTCGATGTTGTCGCAGGTCCAGCCGAATCGTCGAGTGAGGTAGCCGAATCCTCCACCGAGGGTGAGACCGGCGATCCCCGTGAGGGAGACGAATCCCAAGACCGCCGCGAGCCCATGCACCTGCGTCTCTCGATCGACGTCGCCGAGAAGGCATCCAGCCTGGGCGTGCGCCACCCGCCGGTCGTGATCGATCCAGACCCCGCGCATGAGCGACAGGTCGAGCATCATCGCGCCGTCGGCCAGGGCCAGCCCGGCAATGTTGTGCCCTCCTCCTTTGACCGAGAGGAGCAGGCCGTTCTCGCGCGCGAAGCTCACGCTCGCGATCACGTCCGAGACGCCCAAACACCGGACCACGAAAGCGGGCCTCCGGTCGATCATCGCGTTCCAGACGGTACGAGACTCTTCATAGCCCGGATCGCTCGGCGTGAGGAGCGGACCTCGTAGTTTCATCTTCAGGCCCTGGAGCGCATCCTCCCGCAGCTCGGTCTCGCCCCCGTCCAGCATGATCGCTTTCATATGTCGCGCTCCTCTCGAGTGCCTCGGTCGGCTTCTTCCTGGCAGCCCCGGATTCCGACAGCGATCTTACGAACGTCCGGCGAGGATTTCTCGCCCAACTACGAATAGCCACCAAATTCCTACGACGCGAAAGATCCAGAGCGTCCATCCGCTTCCCAACAGCGAAAGGTTGTGCGGCGGAAAGGCGAATCGTTTCGCCGGCGCAACCCAAGCGATGCCCGGTTGCGGACGGTGCAGCAGATAGAAGAACGAGATCGAAACCACCGCGAGCGCGATCACTCCCCGGAAGAGGAGGGATGCGTCGTGGTGCGACATCCAGGACCGGCCGAGCGTGGCCAGCTCCAGATCGACGAGCACGAGGTTGAGAAGCGGAAGCACGATCGCGAGGCGGATGGGGAGGGCGTAGTCGGTCGCGACTCGATGGAGCCCGAGCCAGCGGCGGGCGCAATCTCGCTGCGAGGGAGGGCAGGTCCGATAGTCGACTACTTTTCCGTTCGGACGGACGACCGGAACCGACTCGGCGGATTCCGGAACGATCTCTCGTCCACACCAGAGGCAGCGTCGGGACCGATGGCGTTCGGAAAACGGCTGGGCGATGAACCGGTGCCCGACCATCAGCGCGCCTCCCAGGAGCAGGCTCTGCCACCCGCCCAGCGGTTGCGCGAGGAGCAGGACCAGCACGACGGGGATAAAAAGGAACAGTCCGAATCCGATCGCGCGAAGCTCCAAAACGTCCTCCGATTCTTCACCTGGATCTGCCGGGAACGGAGTCTAACAGCAGCCGTCTCGACGCACATATCACCCTCTCGCGCTTGATTGACGGTCGCATCGCGTCGACGAGGTTCATTCACCGCATTCATGGACAGGCGCGCCGTCTGCACCTATCGTGACGCGAAGATTCCGCGACGGATCGCGGGCAGTGGAGAGCTCCATCGATGAAACCTTGGTTGGTGCTCAAGTTCGGAGGCACCTCGGTCGCCTCGCCGGAGCGGTGGGAACAGATCGCGAAGCTCGCGCGCGATCGGATGGAGACTCACCGTGTCTGGATCGTCATCTCCGCCGTGGTTGGCGTGACCAACCTACTCGAACGATCGATCGAGGAAGCTTTGCTCGAAGGGAAGGCTCCGCGACGTCTCGATCCGGAGCGCGGCCTCGCGGGGATCCCGGCGCTCGGCGAGATCCGGTCGCGGCACGAGACCCTCGCGCATGAGCTCGAAGTGGCGGGCGAGACTCACGCGTTCCTCAATCGCCGATTCGAAGAGCTGTCGGGGTGGCTCCACGGAATTCAGCTCACCGGCGAAGCGCCCGCGCGGTTGCGTGCCCGCATCCTGGCGATCGGAGAGCTTCTCTCGACCGAGCTGGGGGCCGCCATGCTGCGCCGACAAGGGCTCAGGGCTCGTTGGGTCGACGCGCGCGAGCTCCTGGTCGCGACGCCCCGACATGGGATCTCACCGGAACGGCGATACCTCGATGCGCGGGTAGGCGCAACGCAGGATCCGAGTCGCGGAGATGCCGCCGCGGACGGCGCCGAGTTGGTCGTGACGCAAGGATTCATCGCGAGCGGATCGCCTGGAGAGACGGTACTTCTCGGTCGGGGCGGAAGCGATACGTCGGCCGCGCTCTTCGCGTCGTTGATCGGAGCGGAGCGTCTCGAAATCTGGAGCGACGTTCCGGGACTGTTCACGGCCGATCCGGGGCTCCTTCCGACCGCCCGTCTTCTGCGCCGCATCGATCCGCGCGATGCCCAGGAGCTCGCGGCCGCGGGCGCGAGAGCGCTCCATCCCCGGTGCGTGCAGCCCGTGGCGCGGTTCGGGATCCCGGTGTGGCTTCGGAGCACGCTCGACCCCGAGCTGCCCGGAACTTCCATCGAGAAATCCTCCGAGGATCATCCGGTGGTGCACGCGGTCACGCATCGCGCCGGAGTGACGCTGCTTACGATCTCCACGCTCGCGATGTGGGAGACCTCCGGCTTCCTCGCTCATGTGTTCGCGCCATTCGCGGATCTGGACATCTCCGTCGATCTGGTGGCGACCTCGCAATCTGCGGTCAGCGTGACGCTCGACCGGATGCCGGACGGAGGCATTCATGGACCTTCGTTCGAGGCGCTGGTCGATCGCTTGAAGAAGCTGGGAGAGGTGCAGGTGGTGCACCCGTGCGCGGTCGTTTCGATCGTGGGAAGGCGCATTCGCGCGGTGCTGCACGACCTCGGGCCCGCGCTCGAAGTTTTGGGGGACCGTCCGGTTCATCTGGTGAGCGACTCATCGGAGGATCTCAACCTCTCGTTGGTCGTCGATGAGCGGGATGGACCTTCGCTCGTGGCTCGTCTTCATGAACGCCTGTTTCTCGCGCAAGGGGAAGACCGGCGATTGGGTCCTACGTGGGAGCAGATCGTGCACGGGCGACCGGGAAGGGCGAAGGCGGCCCGCGATCGTTTCCGTACGACGGACGGAACGATCGGCCGATCCGTCTCCGTGGTGGGCGATCGTGAAGCGTCGTCAGGCTCGAGGGCCACAGGCGCGTACAAGTCTGGCTCGAGCGAGCGTGAGCAGTCCGCTTCACGGGCGCCCTGGTGGGTGGAAGAGCGCCATCGGCTGCTTCCTCTGGTCGCGGATGGGCGAGCGCGCTACGTGTACCACGTCCCGACGGTCGCGCGGGCGGCGCGTCGTCTGCGCGAATCGTTGCCGTCGATCGATCGCTTCTACTACGCGATGAAGGCGAACTCCCATCCGCGGATCTTGAAAACCGTGGTGGAGGCCGGTCTCGGCATCGAGTGCGTGGCCGCTCCCGAGCTGGAGCTGGCGCGACAAGTTGCGGGCAGCTCGTGCCGCTTTCTCTTCACTCCCAACTTCTGTCCTCCCGAGGAGTATCGGATCGCTTTCGAAGCAGGCGCGGACGTCACGCTCGATGCACCCGATCTACTCCGGCGGCATCCCGAGATCTTCCGCGGGCGCTCTCTGGGAGTTCGCGTCGATCCTGGTCGCGGAATGGGACATCATCGTCACGTTCTCACGGCGGGGGCACACTCCAAATTCGGAATGCCGCTCGAAGAGTTGGGGTCGTTTCTCGAAGCGGCTCGAGAGATCGAGGTGAAGGTCGTCGGTCTGCACGCGCATATCGGCAGTGGGATCTTCGATGCGCAGGCTTGGGCAGGCACCGGACAGATCCTCGCGGAGACGGTCGAAACCGCGCGGGATCTGGAGTGGATCGACCTCGGAGGTGGATTGGGAGTGCCGGAAAGGCCCGGGCAAGAGCCGCTGGATCTTTCGCTCATGGAATCGTTGCTCGCGCCGATGCGATCGAGGCTGCGCGGGCTCGAGCTCCGTCTCGAACCGGGGCGATTCCTGGTGAGCGAAGCCGGAGTGTTGATCGCTCCGATCAGCCAGGTGCGAAGGAAGCAGGGTACGAATCTGGTGGGAATCGCGACCGGTATGAACTCCTTCATCCGTCCCGCGCTCTATGGGGCATGGCACGGGATCCACAATCTGACTCGCCTGGACGAGGAACCGCTCGATTACTGGAACATCGTCGGGCCGATCTGTGAGTCGAGCGACGTCCTGGGACGCGATCGATGGCTGCCGGACATGGTTCCGGGCGATGTCGTGCTGATCGAGAACGCCGGCGCGTATGGCGCGGTCATGTCGTCGCGGTATAACCAGCGCGAGCCTGCCGAAGAAGTGATTCTCGATTGAGCCGCATCGGAATGGGACGCCGCCCTCATTTTCCCCTCGGCCCTCGCTGGAGGAACGATCATGGAACACAGGCCTGTTCTTTGCTATTGCCGGATAGAGGTGTCGCTTCAGTAGTCTTACCGCTTCCCGCTTCGAGATCCGGGCAACACCAACCCGTAACCGTGGAGCCGGGTAGCACCGAATCCCGTAGCCGTGGAGCCTAAAGCACGCAGCCAGCGCAGGAGATCGATTCTCGATGTATCGCCGGACAGGAAGGCAACGCGCGCCCGGCAGCGTACCGACGAGCGAAGAGGCCTCGCTCATCGAACGTCTGCGAAAGATCGAAGCTCTCTTCGTGCGGCCCGGTAGCACCGGCGAAAAGGAAGCGGCCCGAACCGCACTCGAGCGGATCAAAGCGCGCCTGGGCGAGCTCCAGGGCACCGAAACGCTCGTCGAATACCAATTCTCCTTGCCCGATCCATGGTCGCGCTGGCTTTTCATCGCACTGGTGCGCCGCTACGGGATCAAGCCTTACCGGCGAGTGGGCCAGCGCCGGAGCACGGTGCGAATCGAAGTGGCGCCTACGTTCCTGCACGAAGTGCTCCAGCCTGAGTTCGCCCAGCTCAACGCGACCTTGCTGGCGCACCTGGAGGCGATCACCAAACGCGTGATCGCGGAAGCGATCCACGGCAATCAGGCGGACGCCGAGGAGCGCCGTTGAGTCGGCAAGCGTCTCCCTCCTGATCGCGCCCTTGCGCACTTCACTGTCGGGATTGAGGAACGCATCCGTCGTGGAGCTCAGCGGATCTTGACGATCCGCGCGGCGGTTCCATCCGGCGCTCGTGCCAAGTAGATCCCCGAAGGGAGCTCACGGTCCGCCGCATCGCGGAAGCTCCAAGACGCGAAGCCGATCGCGACCCCTTCGTAGGTGGTGGACGTCGTGACCTCGGAGCTGCCGAGAAGGCGGCCGTCGACTCCGTACAGCCCGATCGTTTCGGGAACTTCCGGTCCCAGAAGGCGCAGTGTCACGTGGTCCCCGGCGGGATTCGGGAACGCTTCGCCCTCTCGCAACACCTTCGAGTAGGAAAGCCCGAAGGTGATCCAACAGCGTCCCGCCTGCGGCCCGATCTTCGGGTTGAACGGAATTCGAAACACCCGAAGCGAGTCCATCTGTTCCCCGACCAAGGACAGCAGGAATTCGCTGCGTATCCAGTTGGTGTCCAGGTCCATGTACACGATCTCGACCCGGAACGGGGAATCGGGCTGATCGACTTGGAGAGCGAACTCCAGGGTGTAGTCCTGATCCATTCGCGGAAGGCGGATGTGCGGAGTCGCGAGTCGATAGTTGAGGGTGAGCATCGGGAGATCGACTCGGATCGAAGGAGGAGCCGCTCCGAAGGCCTGGTTGTCGCGGGCGCTCGAAAAGTATGGAACGTGCGCGCGAGGACCGAGCGACCATGCGGGAGGCAACCCGGTGACAGAATCTGATTCGGTGAAGTCCTGAGAATAGATCACATCGGCCGAAGAGGGACAGGTCAAGACGAACGAGGTCAACGCGGTGCACAGCACGACTGCGGCGAAACGCATCCATCCTCCGGGCAGGGCATATCCGTCAGCCTCGCGCTTCCGCGACGGGTCGCGGGGCGCTCGCCGCAACGAAGCATGGCCCGCGGTTCGGGCCGGATATCGTCAAACAATGCGAAGTGCAGATCTGCGGCTTTGGACTAGCAACGAATCGATGGGCGATCTGTCTCCAGGATCATCGACCTCAGTTAAACAGGCGGGATGACGGTACGACAGACGGCCCCTTTGTTCAAGCGGAAAAGTGCTGGGTCATGAGCTGCGCGGAGGTTCATCGCGTGATGGCGTGGTCAGCAGTCTGGTTCCATGAACGGTCCGGGTGATCGAGCTGTTCGTAGGCGGACGAATGAATCTGCGGCGCGATTCGCAAACAATCGAGATGAGCTCAGTCCACCTATTCGTATGCGAGTACGGATGCGCTCAGCCGTTTTGTTCGTAGGCGATTCGGATGAGGCGTTCGACTTCGCTCGTGATGTCATCGACGGCTGTGAGCGACAGCTTGTGGGTGGCCTGCCCGGGTGCCTTCGCCTCGCTGAGGAGCTTGGATTTCGGAGGGTCGGTGTAGCGGAGACCGACGTCCACGCGCGCCTTCGTGGCGGCGGCGATGGCAAGGAACTGCCTGCGCCGGACGAACGGTGTGTAGGTGCCTCGTCCCTCCGTCGTGATGTCGTCTCCCAGGTCGTCGATGAACTCGCGCAGGCGATCGAAGATCGGGCGTAGCGCTTCTTTCGTCCCCGTGTACTGCGAGTCGATGTACTCCTCGACGCTCGGTGCGGTCCACCCGGCTGCTTGCGCCGCGGCGAAGCTGATGGCCCAGCGGGAGTTCTGCAGGACGCCGTGCTCGCTCTTGAGCCAGCGGCGCACGGCACCCCGATCGAGGGGATCGATTCCGCTCGCGTGCACCACCTTGATCCATTCCTCGAGCGTGCGCCCGGTGCGCTCTTTCATCGTGTCATGTATCGCGGCCATCATATCCTGCGGACCCTTCATCGCCATCGCACTCAGCTCCTCATCCTGTGATCAAAATGGTCTGCTTGGATCGTTGCTCTCGTTCATTTCTCAGATCGCGCCGGTTCAAAAAGCTCCACGACGTTTCCGGACGGATCGAGACAGAGGATCTGCTTGCCCCCCGGACCCTCAACGATGTCATTTCGGAATCGAACGCCGTCAGCTCGAAGCTTCACAACCCAGGAAGCCAGATCTTCGGTGGTGAGCACGAATCGCGCCCAACCTCCGGGCTCCGGCCTCGCGCCATCAGGCATGGGCCTGGAAGCCGAAGCGTCCGGACCGGCGGTCCAGAGCTCCAGATCCTCGCGACGCAGGATCGCGATCGTGGAACCGAACTGTTGGTGGACGGTGAACCCGAGCTGGGATGTGTAAAATGCCACGGCTTCGTTGACGTCATTCACGATGTATCGGACACGTACCATGGTGTCACCTCCGTCGCCGCGTCATTCCTTCATCGCCTTGATGAGCGCGACGAGCTGATCGAGCGCTGCTCCCCATCCCTGATGGAAGCCCATTTCTTCGTGCTTGGTCTTGTCCTCCTCGGTGCGGTGGATCGCAAGAGCAGTGTACTTCGTGCCCGTACCGTGAGTCTCCAAAGTGATCGCCGCGGTGAAGGCGAAGTTTTCCGCGGCGGCGGATACGAGCTGCCGGGCAGGTCGGAAGCCGGGTTCCAACGCATCCGTCCAGCTGAGACGTTCGCCGTCGATGACTTCGAGATAGCAACCGACGTTCGGGTACTCCTGTCCCTCGGGAGACCGAAAGACAGTGCGGAACAAGCCGCCCGGGCGAAGGTCGATTTCGCACTCGATCGTTTCCCAAGGCGCCGGCGTGAACCACTTCTTCACGTGCTCAGGAGTCGTCCACACCTTCCAAACCAGCTCTCTGGGAACATCGACCACGCGCTCCAAAACAAGGTCGAGGTCGGGATTCGGGCGGAATTCGAAGGGTCGAGTCATGATTGCTCCTTCTTGATTCGGATGAGGGAGTCGTCGAGTTGATCGAGGCGCTTCTCTGACAGGGTCCGCTGCTTCGCGATCCAGGTCTCGGCGGCGTTTCGCGTCCCGTTCAGTGCTGCAATCTGGTCACACGTACGGCTCGGCCGGACGCATTCGGATCCGAGCTCGAGAGCTTGCCATAGTAAGCTCCGGCCGGAACCTCCCGTCCCGCATGATCGCGACCATCCCAAAGCACTTCGGTGCCGAGAATCGCGCCGCGATGCGCCGGCGAATCCGCCGCGTCGTCGCGCGCAGCGAGCTGGTCATCATCCGCGCTAGGAACGGCCAGAGAACGGACGAGCCTCCCCGCTGCATCGTATAGATGGAACATCGACTCGGTGCCAGCCGCCGAGGGATCGATCCGGAACGAAATGCGCTCTCGGAACGGATTCGGAGACGCAGTGATCCCGCTCGAAAGCGCCGGCACCTCCGGCACGCTCGTCGTTTCGTTCGGAAGCAACGCGACGTACACGTCCTGCTCACCGCGTCGGGCGTCTTGATAGAACGGGTAGACGGTGAGCGAGGTCGCGGCGATCCCGTTGTAGTCGCCGATGAAATCGACCGAGCTGTCCCACGGAAGCACCGGCGGGAAGCTCTGTCCGGTCACGCGGACGTTCATGTTGAAAGTCTGGCCGGCGTCGACCGACTGCGTGACATAGACATCGATGTTCATCGCGTCATGACGCCGGTCGTACCAGACCACGTGCGCCATTCCGTTGTCGTCGAAGTCGACCCAGGGGAACCACTGTGCGGCACTCCCTGCATCGTCGTTGACGCGGACCGGATCGGACCAGGTTGCGCCGTCGTCGGCGGATCGCACGGCAAGGATGTCGGGGTTTCCGAGCGCCTGGTCGTTCCACACTACGAGCAGATCCCCATCGAACGGGTGCGCGGCCGCCGAGGGAAGATTCACGATCCGAAACCCACCCGGCAAGGTTGAGGGGAGCGGGTTCATCGCCACGATTCCCCGATCGGGTGACCAGTTCACTCCCTGGTTCGTCGATCGGCTCATCCAGAGGCTGTCCTGAAAGCTGTCGCGCCAGAACATGTAGTAATCGCCGTCGGGTGCGATGACCGGACA
>CAMPIC010000007.1 GCA_946886185.1 uncultured bacterium | reverse complement strand
GTACGCCGCTTAGTCGTTTTGTCAGGATCGGGCGTGGTTTCCGGACCCGCTCGACTTTACCCAGAAGCACCCCCCGCCCTTCTCCGCCTCATCCCTGCGACGTCGGCTCCGTCCATGGTTGGGCGCGGAGCGTGAGCAGTCAATCCCGCGACGTCATCGAGCCCGGGCATGAATCGTTTTCACCCTCCGTACGGTCGGAGGTGGTGGGCGATGAGAGGATCGCGGCAGGCGAGCCCCGTTCAACGAGAAGATGCGCCGCGCTTCGAATCCCTCTGCCGCCCCTCGCTCCGAGTCCACCCCACAAAGATTCCGTGGCAGTCCGGTCCGGCTTTCTTCGCATTGCCCTGCGACGAAAGGAGGTCATCGTGTACAGAACAGCTCGAAGCAGAATCATCGCCGCGTGCCTCCTGCTCATCACGTTCTGCCACATAGGGTTGGCGGCGACGCCGGCCGGACCCGCTCCCGCCAGCCTGCGCGAGACGGGCCTCTACTCGGACTGGGACAAGAGGGTGGTGGACCCGCGGAATCTCGCCTACGCGCCCCAGTATCCGCTCTGGACCGACGGCGCCGCCAAGCAGCGATGGATCCGGATCCCGGCGGGAACCTCGATCGACGCGACCAACGCGGACGACTGGAAGTTCCCGGTGGGGACCAAGCTCTGGAAGGAGTTCTCGTTCGGACGCCGGGTCGAGACCCGGTACATGGAGCTCCTCGAGAACGGCAAGTGGGCATTCGCGACCTACGTCTGGAACGCCGACGGGACCGACGCCACCCTCGCGCCTTCGGAAGGGGTGCGGAACGCGACGCCCATCTCAGACGGCGTCGCCCACGATATTCCGGGCTATTACAACTGCCTCGCCTGCCACGGCAATCGGCGCAACGGCGTGCTCGGGTTCAACGCCCTGCAACTATCCTCGGATCGAGACCCGTTGGCGCTCCACGCCGCGCCCGCGCGGGAGAATCTATACGAGCTGCCGAGGTTGATCGAGGAAGGGATCGTGCAGGGTCTCCCGGCATCTCTCCAAGAAACGCCCCCGCGCATCTTCGGCGCCTCCGCGACGGAGCGCGCGGCCCTCGGATATCTCTATGGAAACTGCAGCCACTGCCACAACCGCGTGGGAAAGTTGTCCGGGCTGGAGCTTTCGTTCGACGTGCCGCTGCAGGCAGTCGTTCTACCGAACACGGTCTACGAACAGGAGGCGTCGCCCTCTGACTCGACGCTTGTCGACTCATACGCTCTTGGCGCGGAACAGGAATCCGGCGCTACCCCGGAGCTCGCCGCCAGCGAACCGGACGCGAGCCCCTGCGGAACGTGCTACGAAATGCCGGCCCTCGCCACCACCGTCGGCTGCGAGGCCCGGATCGGCGGAGCGCGGTCCGAATACCGGATCACGCCGGGGGATCCGTCGCAGAGCGCTTTGTGGGAGCGTTTCTCGACGCGTTCACCCGCGATCCAGATGCCTCCCCTGGGAACCGAGGTTCTGGACATGGATGCATTGAACCTGATAGAGAACTGGATCCTGGAGCTCGAACCGAACCCTCAGCTGTGCTCGACCAAGCCCGGGGATAGCGAGCTCCATGCCTCGGCCCCCCTGGGTGCCCGATGAGGAGACCGGTATACGGATACGACTCGCGGGCACCCCGCGTGGGACGAGAGCGAAAGCTGAACGACGAATTCATGAATGAAGCTGGGAAACCAACAACCGTAGTCCAATTGTTCAACCGAGCGATTCGGTTGCTGAAGGAGAGTCGACCATGAAACGCGCTTCGATCCTTGCAATGCTGGCACTGTCATTGGCGGGAACCGCCTGGGCGGAAGACGCCATCGATTCCGCGAGCAACGACGGAGCGGTCGCGCGAGGGGAGTATCTGGTTCACGCAATGGGGTGCACCGACTGCCACACTCCCTGGAAGATGGGGCCGAACGGGCCGGAGCCGGATCAGGAGCGGTACCTTTCGGGACATCCCGAGTATCTGGAAATGCCCGCGGCGCCGGTGATCGGGCAAGGACCGTGGGCGTTCGTCGCGGCCGGCACCATGACCTCCTGGTCCGGACCTTGGGGCGTGAGCTTCACCGCCAACCTCACTCCGGACGATGAGACCGGTCTAGGCACCTGGACGGAGGAAGAGTTCGTCGCGACGATGCGATCGGGCCGCCACAAGGGGATGGGTCGTCCTCTCCTGCCGCCGATGCCGTATCCGAACGTGGGCGGGCTGAACGACGACGACATCCATGCGGTCTTCAGCTATCTGCAGTCGATCAAGCCGATCAAGAACAAGGTGCCGACTCCGATTCCGCCGGCCGGTGGAGTTCCGGAGGCAATGCCCGCGAGCAAGTAGGACACTCGAGAGCATCGGCCCATGACAAAAAGACGGCGCCGGTTTAAACAGCTGGCGCCGTTCTCATGAAGAGACACATCAAAGCGCGCACACTTCCAAAAGCGGAGGGCGTCACGGCTTCGCGGTGTTCTCATGCCCCGGGAAGCTCCTCGGGTGAAGCCACCGAGTCCATCAGGTACTCGACGAGACTGCGTGCGCTTTCAGCTGCGCGAGATCGATGAACTCGAGAGCGGAGATGTGCGTCGCCTCCAACACCACCGGCGGCGCCTGTCCCGCATCGAAGGCTTCTTTCCATCGCTCGGCGCAGAGGCACCAGCGGTCGCCCGGTTTCAAACCTGGAAATCCGTACGCCGGCTCGGGAGTGGAGAGGTCGTTGCCCCGAGCGCGCGAGAAGGTGAGGAACTCGGCGGTCATCTGCGCGCATACGACGTGGACGCCGAAGTCGCCGGGGCCGCTGTTGCAGAAACCATCGCGATAGAACCCGGTGACGGGATCCTGGCAGCAGGATTGTAGATCTCCGCCGAGAACGTTCTTGGCCATTCGTTACATCCTCCGACAGCAAATTGGCCTTGCGGCTTCGTTTACTGGTCGCGCCCTCGTCCCTCACTGCTTTCGATGAGCCGGAACGTCCCCCGTTCGCGGTCCTTGTACACGCCGGGAAACGGAAGCGCGCGACCATGCGCAACGCAATACACTCCCGGTTCCAGCAGTCCGGTAGCGAAGATCGCCTCGTTCAAATTCTGGAGCGCGTCCGATCGCTTCATCTCGAAAGGGCGGAGCGCGCCGGTGAGCACGATCGGAACACGGGGTCGAGGAATTCTCTCCAGGAGGAGCTCCCCGGTCTGTTGAAGAGTGTCGGTGCCGTGGAGGATCACGACCGCGGAGACGTCGCTCTGGGAGCCGGCGCCCGCGTGCTGCTCGACTGCCCCCGCGATCCGATGACGGTCGCCGGGAGTGAGGTCGAGGCTGTCCTTGCTCATCAGCTCGAGGATGGTCACCTCGGTGTCTTCCAGATGCAGGCGGCGGAGCATCCGGCGCACGATGGATTGGCGATTGGAGAGCTCGCCGGTCCGCTCGTCGTAGGTCTTCTCGATGGTGCCCCCGGTCGTCATGAGCATGATCTTGCGCATGCCGCCGATCATAGCCGGACCGCGCGCGGGGATGTAGCAGCTTCCCTTCAGACGTCGACGCGCTTCGCCGGGAGACGTATCGTGCGCATGGCATTGGGCAGAGTGCGGCTGCCGGTCCAGACGATGGGGCCCCCGCGGTAGGCGGTTCAGGTTCGCTGCGAGAAGACATTGACTCTGATTACGGTCGTCTTCGTTCTCGTGTATCTGGGGATGCTCCTGGGCCGGTTGCCCGCGCTCCGGATGGATCGCACCGGAATCGCCCTCCTGGGCGCGTTGACGTTGGTCGCCGCAGGATCGGTGTCGGTACTCGACGCGCAAGATTCGATCGACGTGCCGACCATTGCGCTGCTCTTCGGGATGATGGTGGTCTCCGCGCAGCTCCGGCTGGGCGGATTCTACGTTCAGGTGACCTCTTCCCTGGCGCGTCTGCCGATATCGCCTGTGATGCTGATCGGAGCGATCATCGGCATGGTGGGGCTCCTCTCCGCGGTGTTCACCAACGATGTCGTCTGCCTGGCGGTCGCGCCGGTGCTGATCGACATGGCGCGCCGCAGGCAGCTCGATCCGATCCCGTTCCTGCTCGCCCTTGCGTGCGCCTCGAATGTCGGCTCGGCGGCAACGTTGATCGGCAATCCCCAGAACATCCTGGTGGGTCAGGCGCTGCAGCTCGGGTTTCTCGAGTATCTGAAGGTCGCATGGATTCCGACTGTCGTTGGCCTATTGGTGATCTGGGGAGTCCTCGCGCTCGACCATCGCCGGCGCGGGTCCTGGGGGACGGGACGAGACTCGCACAACGAGCCGGACAGTGGGCACAGCTCCACTTCGGAGAGCGGCGGACCGAGGTTCGATCGGTGGCAGGCGGGAAAGGGGCTGGGAGTCTCGGCGATCGTGCTGGTCGCGTTCCTCTTCACTTCCTGGCCGCGTGAGCTGGTCGCACTGGGCGCGGCAGGAGCTCTCTTGACGAGCCGCAAAGTGGGTTCACGCGACATGCTGGGATTGGTCGATTGGCAGCTTCTCGTCCTGTTCATCGGTCTCTTCGTGGTCAACGATGCATTCGAGCGCACCGGCCTTCCGGAACTGGGCGTACAGACCCTGCGCGCCATGGGGATCTCTCTGAATGATTTGCCCACCTTGCTCATCACCACGGTCGTGTTGAGCAACATGGTGTCCAACGTACCCGCGATCATGCTCCTGCTTCCCGGGGTCACTCATCCAATGGCAGGTCCGACCCTCGCCCTGGCCAGCACCTTCGCCGGAAACTTCCTCATCGTCGGAAGCATCGCCAACATCCTCGTGGTGGAAACCGCGGCGCGCGAAGGCATCCCGATCGGCTGGCGCGAGCATGCGAGAATCGGAGTTCCCGTGACCATCTTGACTCTCGCCGTCGCCGGCATCGCGCTCTGGCTCTACGCTTGATCCACTCCCTCCGGACCCGGCGAAGTTGCGCGGCATCGACAGGCAGTATTACAATCGACCGCGTCGGTCTCTCCCGTCGTCGTCCGCGTTGAAGACGATCGCCATGATCGGAGTCCAGATTATGGATCATCCTTCACGGTTCCGCTGTGCAGCCGTCGGGCTCTTGCTCTGTTCCTGCGTCGCCATCTGTTCGGCCCAGGAGTATGTGCTCGATCAGTGGAACGACGGTCCCGTTCCCACGCTGTTCTGGAACCTCCAGGCCATGGGGCCGGTCTTCCAACAGTTCACGCCGAGCCAGGAGCAGATCGAGTTCGCGGAATTCTGGATCGATCGGCAGAACGATGGCCCCGAGACCCGATTGAGCGTCACGGTGTGGAACTTCGATCGGACTGCGAACGTCGGCTCGGCGAGCTCCATAGCGGTGCCTCCGCTTTTCGAAGGCCCGGTTCGCGTCACCTTCTCGCCCGCGATCCACCTCGTCCCAGGCCGTCCCTATCTCCTGGAATTGCGCTCTGAAGGCACACCGCAGCTGAGCGTGGGGGTGGTGCAGAACAGCCCCTATCTCCGCGGTTATGTGTTGCGAGGCGAGATCATTTACGGCGAGCTGGATCTCTGGTTTCGCGAGGGTACTCTGGATTTCACACCGGTGATCGACGCTTCGTGGGGATCGATCAAGCAGGCGTACGCGGGACACGCGGAAAGCCGCGCGATCGACGAAACGGAAAAATCCGAAATCAGGCGGGTTGACCGATGAGAGACTCATCGCACGTGAACAAGCGCCTCCGAGTGCGGAGCAGGTTCCTTTCGCGCGGATCCGGCCGCGCACTCCATTGCCGTCTTCGTCAAGGCGCCTTGATTGCGTCCATGACCGCCGGGCTCGTTCCATGCACGGCTCTCGGAGCCGCCAATGAGCACGGTCAGCTGTTCTTTCACGCTCGACCGGATCTCGAGTATTCGACGACGGTCGACCCCTCGGGTCAGTCGGACCTCCAGGATTGCGCAGAGGCTTCCGTCACGCTCGCCGTGAGTCCGGATACCGTGATCTGGTATGTGATGGCCGCGTTCCCGCCGCAGATCTCCCCGCGCGTCACGTCCGTCGAGTTCGGCATCGACTACGACGACACGCGGATCCAGGTCACCGATTACGGATTCAACGAAGGCGCGACCATCTATCGCACGCAGGACTTTCCTGGATCGGGATCCTCCGTTCGGATCGACTTTTCGGAGCCGATCTCGGAACGCCTGTTCGAGATCGGCTGGTTCGCGGGCGCCGCGGCCGCCGAACCGAGCCTCTTCCAGTTCGACTCGAACTATACGGCGCGTTTCTGGAGCACGGTCCGCCCGACGGCCGTGGAACGATTCGGATCGCTCGGGTTCGGGCTCGAAGGCGAGTTCGTCTGCAACCCTACCTTCGCCTGCTGCTTGCAAGACGGAAGCTGTCAGATCTTGCCGGATTTCGCGTGCGAGGAGCAGCAAGGACTGCTGCTCAGCGAAACGACCTGTTCCCCGGATCCATGCCTCGGAGTGGTGGCGGCCTGCTGCCTTCCCGGCGAACCCGAAGAGTGCGTCGTCCAGTCGCAGTTCGAATGCGATTCGGCCGGCGGGTACTTCATGGGGCTGAATTCCGTCTGCTCCCCGGGCGCGTGCGACATCGGGATCTGCTGTCTGGAAGGCGAAAACCCTGAAGGCTGCGAAATCCTTCGGGCGGCCGAGTGCGTGGCCCGGGGCGGAACTCACTTCGTCGACGAACCGGATCCGGAGCTCTGCTTCACCTACTGCTGCTGCGGGCCGACCATCCAGTCGAGCTGGGGCACGGTAAAGACCCGCTTCCGTCCCTGATTTCGACTTCTTCCCGGCCGCGTCTTGGTGTCGCGGCCTCTTCCGTAAGCTGGAGCCCAAGCTACTCACGGTCCTTCGCGAAGGTCATACCGCCAGAACTTCACTCACGGCCTCATCGCCGGAATCATCGTCGGGATCGTCGCGTTGCCGCTCACGATCGCGTTCGCCATCCGGCAAATGGGCGACCCTGATTCCGATGTCCACCTTGGCGGGGATCTTGATCGTGGTGGCGTTCAACATGAGCGAACGGCACCCGTTCTGGAACCTGCTCTGGCGGAGCGAGAGGACGCTCTCGTCGCCTCATCGACTCTTCGAGCCTTACTCGATTACGCCGATGAGCCGAAGCAGTCCGTCCAGAATGGTGAGTGGATGCGGCGGGCAGCCCGGCACGAACAAGTCGACGGGCAAGAGGTTGGTGACTCCATCGTGGACATCTTCATGGCCGACGAACGGTCCGCCGGAGATCGCACAGGCTCCCACCGCGATCACGATCTTGGGCTCGGCGACGGCTTCATACGTCTTGAGAAGCGCCGCATGCATGTTCGCAGAAACGGCTCCGGTGACGATGAGCCCATCCGCGTGCCGAGGGGAGGCGACGAGCTGAATCCCGAACCTTCCCAGGTCCCAGCCGATCGTTCCGAGGACGTTCGTGTCCATCTCGCAACCGTTGCAACCTCCCGCCGAGACGTGTCGCAACTTGAGCGAGCGTCCGAGCACCTTCCGGAGATCCTCGCCGAGCTTTGCGGCGAGGACGAACTCGCTACCGTCGATCACGAGATCCTCGCGCCTGCTCGTGGCCATCCGGTACTCCTGCGTGAACGAGATCGCGCCCGCCGAACACGCCCGCAAACAGTCGGTGCAGAATAGACAGCGTCCGAGATCCAGCGCGGGCTTGCCCTCGATCGTGATCGCTCCCGTCGGACAGCCGTCGCGGCAATCGCCGCAGCCCGGCTCACATTTCTCGGCGTCGAAGAGAGGACGCCCGCGAAAGCGCTCCGGAAGATCGGGCGGCGCTCCCTTGGGAAACTTCATCGTTCGGTGGCCCTGGCGCAGGCGGACCCGGAGGGGGCGTAGCATTTCAGTCCTCCTCGAGACGAATCAGATGTCGGAGCGGGATCACGCAGCGCTGCCCTCCGTCAGACATCGAACATCGAAGCCGAATCACGGAACGTTGCCCTCCGCCGGACATCAGAGATCGAAGCCGGAGTAGGAGAGATTGAAGCTCTTGTTGCACAGAGGGAAATCCGAGATCTCCTGTCCGCGGAGAGCCATCGCGACGCCGAACCAGTTATGGAAAGACGGATCGACCACTTTGTACCTGGAGAAACGTCCCGTTGGACCGGTCATCGCGACGTGGCAGATTTCGCCTCGCCATCCTTCCACCAGCGAGGCCACGATTGCGTTCGGGCGAAGTTCGGGAACCGAGGTCATGATCGCGCCCCTCGGTAGCTCGTGCAGCTCGTCTCGGAGAAACCGGATCGAGTTTTGGATCTCGAGCCATCGCACGTAGGCGCGCGCGAACACATCCCCCGTGTCCCAGGTGCAGATCGGAACGTGGCTGTACCGGTAGACCCCCTTGGGGAAGTCGCTGCGCACGTCTCGAGACAGTCCGCAGGCGCGAGCGGCCAGCCCCACGAGGCCGAGATCCTCCGCCGTTTCTTCCGAAAGCCGTCCAATGTCGCTGAATCGAGACATCACCGAGGCAGAGTCCCACAACAAGTTCACTGCGTCTCTAGTGTCGCGCGCGGCGCTTTCCAACCGAGACAGCAGCGTGCTTCGAATGGCTTCGTCGATGTCGAACAGGACGCCGCCGGCACGCGTCAGATCCCGGCCGAAGCGGTTGCCGCAGATGAGCGCGGTCATGTTGAGAAAGTCTCCGCGCAGCCGCCCGCAAAACGCCGCGGTCGGCAGGTATCCTACGTCACTGGCGAGCGCTCCCAGATCGCCGACGTGATTGGCGAGCCTTTCCAGCTCCAGCGCGATTCCACGGATGAACTGCGCTTTGGCCGGCGCATGGACTCGCGCCAGTCCTTCTACGGCGTGGCAGTAGGCGGTAGCGTGCCCGATCGTGGTGTCGCCGGCGAGCGTCTCCATGTAGTGCACGGTCCGGCCATCGGGACCGCCCGGAATCCGGCGCTCGATCCCACGGTGCTGGTAGCCGAGCGAGATCTCCAGATGGAAGACCTTCTCGCCGTGACACTGGAATCGGAAGTGACCGGGCTCGATGACCCCGGCGTGAACCGGACCGACCGCAACCTCGTGAACCTCGTCGCCTTCGACTCTGTAATAGTCCATCACTCCCACGGTCTGCGGCTCTGCAGCGCCGAGGTCAGGTCGCAACGGCCGCTGGAAGCGAACCGGCTTGAGCCACGGATGGCCGATCGGCGTGCATCGGTACTGCTCCCAGATTTCCCGTTCGAAGAGGTGGACCTCCGTGCACTCCGGCGTGAGCGAGCCGAACGCTCCCTCCGTAATCCGCGTGCGAGCCAGCACCAGAGACGCGGTCTCCTGATCCGCGATCACCGCATGTAGATCGAGCTCGCCCGGGGAAACCGTGTCGGAAACGTCGCCGAACAGCGCCGCCACCCGCCCGCCCCTTCTCACCGAGCCGAGCACAAACTCCCGAAATGCGGTGGCAGAAAGCGCGGGAACTGCGTCTCGATCGATCGCCTCGCCATTCTCGATCACGATTCCGCTCAGATCGCTCATCGTCCGCCGCCTACGTATTCGCCCGCGTCGCGCACGAGATCGCGCAGGGCGGGGGGCAAGGCCAATCCCATCACCAGCGAGATCGCCAGCAAGATCATGATGGGAACGATCGTGAGACGCCCCTCGCGGAACTCCGCCTCCTGGCCCGGCGCCGTCGCTTCTCCTTGCACCATCCCGAGCACGGTTCCGCCCATTCCGAGAAATGCCACGAGCAAGAACACGAGCATGAGCCCCGCTACGGCATACCGGTGCTGTTCCATGGCCGCTCCCAGGACCGTGAACTCGCTCACGAACGGAGCGAAAGGCGGCGATCCGGTCACGGCAAAGAGGCAGGCGAGGAATGCGGCGGCCGACCACGGCACATACCGGAAGGCTCCCGAGACCTTCTGGACCTGCTTGCTCCCGAAGGCGCGATGGATATTGCCGGCGGAGAGGAACATCGCTCCCTTGATCACTCCGTTGTTGAACATGTGCAGGAGCGCTCCGAACGCGCCCGTCGCTCCCAGACCCAGCCCGATCACCAAGATGCCCATGTGCTCGACGCTGGAATAGGCGAGCATGCGCTTGAAGTCGCGCTGGCGGAGCAAGAACACCCCCGCGAGCCCCATGGAGAAGACGCCCAAGAGCAGGAGGACCCTGCTCGCGAATGCGCTTTCCCCCGCAGTAACCAGGATCCGGAAAACCCGGAGCAGCGCCAGGAAGGCGCAGCTCGTCATCGCGCCCGCAAGCAGCCCACCGACCAGGCCCGGCGCCTCTCCATACGCGTCGGGCTTCCAGGTGTGCATCGGCGCCAGGCCCATCTTGGTGCCGTAGCCGACAGCCAGAAGCACGAACGAGATGTGCAGCCAGAGCTTGGCAAAGGAGGGCGCATGCCGCGCGAGATCGTCGAACAACAGCGAGGTGTGCTCTCCCGTGGAAACCGCCGCATACCCCATGAAGAGCGATCCCAGAAGCGCGAGGGCAATCCCGACCGATCCGACCATGAGATACTTCCACGTCGCCTCGAGAGATTGCGGATTGCGGTTGAAGTAGAGCAAAGGAGCGCTCGAGAGGGTGCTCGCCTCCACCGCGACCCACATCAATCCGAGATGATGCGCCCAGGTGACGAACGTCATCATCCCCAGGAACATCAATAGACACGCGCAGAAGATCCGGTTCGGCTGCCCCGAGCGCGCTCGCAAATACCCGACCGCATAGATCGACAAGATCGCGAAAAGCGTGCTCACGAGCAGCAGCACGAGCCTGCCGGGCGGATCCAGCCACAGCCACTGCCCGGGGGTCAACTCCGGCGGATAGATCACCGCCCCGAAGGTGATCGCGAGGTGGAGCACGGCGATCACCGCGAGCCAGCGCGGCCGGGTTTGCTTCGACTTCCAAAGGAGCGTGATGACGGCTCCCGCAACCGGCACGAGGATTCCCAGCAGTGCGAGCAGCATCCTCAATCCTTCAGAGTCGAAAGCCGATCGGTGCTGATCGACGTGAACTCGCGGCTGATGTGGTTGATGATGATCCCCATGACGAAGATCGCGACGAATAGGTCGAGCAGCACGCCTACTTCGACGAGGAAGGTCGTGGATTCCAGAAGCAGCACGCCGAAGATGTAGACCCCGTTTTCGAGCACCAGATATCCCAGAACCTGGGTGAGCGCCTTGGTGCGCGTGGTCAAGAGCAGGAATCCCGTAAAGACGGTCGCGAAGGACGCGGCGATCGCCATTCGTTCGGCGCCGCCGCCGCTCCCGGCCAGCGGAAGCTGGCTGGCCGCATAGATCGCTCCCACCGTGCCCGCCGCGCCGAGCACCAGCGAGGCCTTGAAGCCGAGGATCGGCTCGATCTCGCGCCGGATCGGCAAGTCGGCTAGAGCTCGCATCAACATGCGCGGAATGGTGACTCCCTTGAGGAGCAGCGCTCCGGCGCTCACCAGCGCCTCCGTCGTACCGAGCCTTCCGTAGTAGAACAGCGGAAGGAGGCTCAGGATCACCCCCTGCGCGGCGACCGCGTGAATGATGGTGCGCAGCCGTCCAGAGCCCAGGAAGAAGACGTTCTGGAGGAGGATGATGACCAAGATCGTGTCGGCAACGGCATTCATCGGATCACCCCATGAAGAGTAGAACGAGCGCGAGCCCCGTGAGCATCCCGGCTCCGATCAGCAGGTTGGGAACGAGGACGAGTTGGAGCCGGGCCATCACTGATTCGACGACTCCGACTACGATCGCGAGCCCGAGCATGGCCGCGACGAAGGCGCCCCAGTCGAGCAGGACCGATTCGGTCGATACTGGAACGACGAGCCGGGCGATGATGGAGGTCATGGCGAAGAATTTCACCGCCGCGCCGTAGTGGATCAGCCCCAATGCAGGTCCACTGTGATCGAGCACCATCACTTCGTGGATCATCGTGAGCTCGAGGTGGGTGTTTGGATCATCTACTGGAATGCGCGCATTCTCCGCGAGCACGACCACGAAAAGTCCCGCAGCCACCAGCACGAGAGTGGCGGCCGCCGTCGACCACACCGGTCCGATTGCGTGCCCGAGCAATCCGGAGAGCTCCATGGAACCGGTAGCCTTGACGAGGGCGAGCAGTCCCAGGAACAGCGCCGGCTCGGCGAGAGCGGCGAAGGTCAGCTCGCGCGCGGCTCCCATTCCTTCGAACGAAGAGCCGGTATCGAGCGCCGCCGCGGTGGTGAAAAACCTGCCCAGCGCGAGGAGGTACGCGAAGAGAACCAAATCGCCGGCGAAATGAATCGGAGCGACGCGCCCGCCCAGCGGAAGCAGCAGGGTCGCGCCCAGAATCGCCGTCAGGGAGACCGCCGGTCCGGCCAGGAACACCCAGCTCGTCGTGCGACTCAGAACCATCCGCTTCCGGAGGAGTTTGAAGAAGTCGTAATAGGGCTGAAGCAGCGGCGGGCCGCTCCTCCCTCCGAAGAATGCCTTCGTTTTGATGATCACGCCTTGAAGAAGGAACGGCAACGTCAGCAGCAGCAGAACTCCGAGCGCCGCGTCGATCCAGCGATCTGTCATTGTGGCCTCATCCTTCGCCCCTCCAGGCAAGGGCAAGAAGCACCAGCAGGCCGACGACGAGATACAAGATCTGAATTTGCACTCGCCCGCGCCCGCGATGCATCTGCCGAAAACGCGTCAGCCCTCGTGCCACCCAGTCGAAGGCCGGGAGCATCGCTCGATCGAGCACGACATCGGGAGTGTCCGACTCGAACGCGGAGACGCCTGGAAAGGGACCCGCCAACGAGGGCAGCTTCCGTCGCTGAAGCACGATGCCCGAGCAGCGATTGCGCCAGGGAAGATTCCCCGTACTGCATCCGAGCGCTCGGACGAGCGTACCCGCAACCCCAACTTCCCGGCCGGGCCACCGCCGATCGAGCCGGGATCCGAAGGAGGGCAAACAACGCGGCGGCGAGAGCAAGCCCGGAGATGCCGATCGCGCTCATCGTCCAGAGCGACGGCGCCGCCCCTGCCAGCCCGTCGAGCGCGGCCGAACCGATCCAAAACGAGGTCGCGCGCGCGGCCATCCAGAGCGCGCCGGCGGGCAAGAGCCCGATTCCGAGACAGAGCGCGCTCAAGATCATCATGGGCGCGAGCATCTCACGAGACGGGTCGTGAGCTGCGGCGGCTGACGCCGTTCGTTCTTGTCCCAGAAACGCGGTCCCGAAGAACCGGAGGAACACGAGGATGGCCAGAGCTCCCGCAAGCGCGATCGCAAGAACCGCCACGGCGAGGGAGAGGCCGGCTCCGCCCGGGGATGCGGTCCAGTCTCCCAGGATCGCGCGGTAGAGAAGCCACTCGCTCACGAACCCATTGAGCGGAGGGAGTGCGGCGGCTGATAGACAGGCGATGGCCGCGACCACCGCTGTCTTCGGCATCCGCTTTCCCAGACCGCCCAGTGCGTTCAGCCGGCGCGTTCCGACCGCGTGGAGGGTCGTTCCCGCGATGAAGAACAGGAGCGACTTGAAGAGGGCATGGTTCCAGACGTGCAGGAGCGCGCCCGTCAAACCGAAGAAGGTCAGAATCGACCGTCCCGTGGCTTGTCCCAGATGCGCCAGCCCCAGTCCCATCACGAGGATCCCGATGTTCTCGATGCTGCTGTAGGCGAGAAGCCGCTTGTAATCGCGCTGCCCCAGCGCGAAGAGCAGGGCGAGAACAGCCGAGGCGGCGCCCAGCCCGATCAAGAGCCAGCTTCTCCAGAGCGATTCGGAAGGCAGCATCCAACAGATGCGGATCAATCCGTACACGCCGATCTTGAGCATCACGCCCGAGAGCACCGCCGACACGTGGCTGGGAGCGTTCGCATGCGCGCCCGGGAGCCAGACGTGCAGCGGCATGGTTCCCGCCTTGAGCCCGAATCCCACCAGACCCAACACGAAAAGCCAGGAGAGCTCGCGCGCGGTTCCGACTCCGGGAGCCAGAGGAACGAGATCGGCGCTCCCGGTCACCGCTGATAGCAGCGTGAAACACGCGACGAGCGAAAGCGTCCCCACGTGGGTCGCGACGAGATAGACCCAGGCCGCGCTCCGCACTTCCGCCGTCGCCCCTCCGGCCGCGATCGCGAAGAAAGCCGAGAGAGCCATGATCTCCCACGCGATCAAGAGGAGGACTCCGTCCTGCGCCAAGAGCACGCCCGCCATGCCGGCCGTGAGGAGACCGAGCGCGATCCGTAGAACCGCGGCCGATGAGCGATGCTCATCCTCTTTCCAGTAGCTCGATCCGAAGAGCGTAGCCAGTGAGGGAACCAAGAAGACCGGCACTAAAAAAAACGCGCTCAAGGAATCCAGTCGTACCGCGAAACGACCGATCGGAAGCAGCCAGCGCGATTCGAAAGAAAGAGTCTGCCCGTTCACGAGCACGAAAAGCGAAGCGGCCGTGCCGATCGCTCCGCTCAGGATCATGCTCGCCGCGAAAAATCGATCGCGAGACATGCGCGGAAGCAACAGGCAGAGCATCCCGGAGATTCCCGCGATTCCGGCCGCTGCGGAAATGAGGATCAAACTGATCATCGGCTCAATAGCCTCCGCAGGACATCGAGAATGGGAACCATCAAGAGCAGCAGGCCGAGCATGGCTACCGCGATGTACGTGATATAGGCCTGGATGCGCGCCGACTGGCGATGCCGAATGCGCGCGCTGCGTTCGGCGAACCAGCGCGCTGCCGGCAGGAGCCAGCGTTCGAGCACGAGATCGTCCACCTGCCCGTGGTACGCCGTCGGAGCGGGATGCGGTCCTTGAACAGCGGGAATGTGTTCCCGCTTGTACAACGGCGCACGGGTCAAACCGATCAAGGTTCGCGCGAAGGAGGAGCTGGTGTATTGCATGCGGGACGAGGGTTGCATGAATCCGCAACCCCAGGTCTGGACGCGGCGACTACCCCGAGCGGCGCGGAGCAGAGCCCAGCTCAACCCTACCGATACCAGAAGCACTGCGCTCATCGGAAGCGCGAGAGCAGAAAACGGCACCGACGACGCGATCGAGGGAAGCTGTCCCGTCCCAACCTGAGTCCAGTCCCGTATCGCAGCATCCAGGACCGGCGCGGACAGGATCGGAGCGAGACCGAGGACCACGCAAAGCAGAGCCAGCGCCACCATCGGCCCGCGCATCGGCCAGCCGCACTCGTCTCGACCATCGGGCGCTTCCTCGGTTCGGGGAAGGCCGAGGAAGGCCGTGCCGAGCACTTTGATGAAGCAGGCACAGGCGAGCGCTCCGATCACGGCCAGCACCGGAGCGATGAGCGCGGCAAGACCGATCACCGGAGTCCGAAAGCTCTGGAGCGCGCCGGTATAGAGAATGAACTCGCTGATGAATCCGTTGAGCGGAGGCAATCCACAGATCGCGGCTGCGCCGAGCGCGAAGAGCGCCGCCGTCCAGGGAAGAGTCCGTGCAAGACCGCCCATCCGATCGATCTCGCGCGTACCGGCCGCCCGTATCGCCGCGCCCGCCGAAAGGAACAGCAGCGACTTGAAGAGCGCGTGATTCCAAACGTGAAGAAGCGCGGCGCCGAGCCCAAGCACGACCAAGAGCGGCTCTCCCGCCCATTGTCCCATCACCGCCAGCCCCATTCCCATGACGATGATGCCGATGTTTTCGATGCTGTGATAGGCAAGCAGGCGCTTCAGATCGTGCTGTCCGATCGCATAGACGACCCCGGCCACTCCGCTCACCGCGCCGAGCAGCAGGAGCAGGACGCCCCAGATCGCGGGCGGATCGGGCAGCATCATCAAGATCCGCAAAATGGCATAAATGCCGGCCTTGATCACAACGCCGGAGAGGACGGCGGAGACATGACTCGGGGCGCTTGCGTGCGCTCCAGGCAGCCAGACATGCAGGGGCATCACTCCCGCCTTGACTCCGAAGGCGAGGAACGAACCGAAGAAGAGCAGGTTCTTGGTCCAGGAGCTGGTGGCGGGAGAAATCGCGACGAGATCGAAGCCACCGTTGACTAGGCGGAGTCCGCTGAAGACCGCGAGCAACAGGATGAAGCTGACGTGCGAAGCCGCGAGATACATCCAACCGGCTTCCCGGGCTTCTTTCTTCTCGTGCTCCGTCGCGACGAGGAAGAAGACGGCGAGTGTCGTCACTTCGAAGGCGATGAGGAAGAGGACGGCGTCGCGCGCGATCAGGAGCAAAACCAAGGAGGAGGCCAAGAATCCGAGGAAGATCCGCACGTGGTCGGCCGTTCCGGGATGAGACCGAGCCGGCCAGTACCCGAGTCCGTAGAGCGAAGCGAGCGCGACCACTATGAATGTCGGAAAGAGGAAGGCTGTGCTCAACCCATCGACGGCGATGAAGAATCGCCCCCACGGCAGCCACCAGTCTGTTTCGAACGAGGAGGGATGGATGAGGCTCGCCACGGTGCCGGCGAGACCGAGAACCGATCCCCCCGAAACGAACCCGGCGGCGAGACGATCCGCCACGAGCGGACGGCCGCGAAAGAGATGGGCAATCAGTCCGCTGGCGGCAAGCAGCGCGATCGACACCAGGATCCACACAGCCGGATCGTCCAGTCCTGCTGCTCCTAGTAGGCCTCCCTCCATCATTTGTGAGGGGGCTCCTTGCTGTATTTGCGCTCGGCCTCCTCGATCGCGCGGAGAATGCCATGCGGCTCGTGCGAGAGGATGGCCGAACGGACCTCCTGGTCGTGCAGCACCATCCCGAGATGCGACAGGATCAGCAGGTGTGACTTGATCGTCGGAGTGACAGCGAGAAACAGCGTGTGGACCGGACGCTGATCCACCGCCCCGAACTCGATCGGCTGCTCGAGTAGAAACAGAGTCACCTGTGGGTGCCGCACCCGAAGCACGATCGGGTCGCGCACGTGCGGGATGGCAAAGCCCTCTCCGATCCCCGTGGAGCCGAGTTTCTCACGCGCCAGGAGCATGTCGAAAATGACCGCTCGATCCACGTGGGCAGGGAGTTGGAGCTTCTCGACGGCCGCGGTCATCACGGCCTGCTTGTCCTCGCCGCGAAGTCCCTCCACGATGCCGCCCGCCCGGAGCGCTTCCAGCAAGGGAAGATTCTCGACCTTGGAATCCGGGGGGGGATCGTGGAACAGGTCGCCGACGATCGGGACTCCGCGGGAAGTGGCCCATTCGTAGACCGCGGTGGGGCTGAAGCGGAACTGGCCGTCGATTCGCGTCGCCGGCAACCCATCTCTGTCCACCCACTGGAAGACGGTGTTCTCCGACACTCCCAGATGGGCGGCAACCTCTCGGACCCCAAGCCGCATCGTGCCCTCGAGACAAGAGCCGCCCGTTCCCTGGGCATCCCTGGACTCGATCCTTGAATCCATTCGCGTCGTGCCAACGAGGAAGGCGCTGGCTCAACAGCCACGAGCTGCGACGCGGAAGATACTCCTCTCCCCGTCCCGGCGGCAATGCCCGATTCGCTGGCCGGGGGCGATGGTCTTGCTCCCTCGTTCGCACATCATCGACTCCTCCGCAATCGCAGTCCTCGGGATCAGCCGGGGTTGCCGTGTTCCGGCTATACTTCGACCCGCTTCCAGCCGCCGTGGAGGAAGCGGGCGAGATACAACAGAGAGCGCGCCACGATCTCCGCGCACAGCACGTACCAGACGC
>CAMPIC010000006.1 GCA_946886185.1 uncultured bacterium | reverse complement strand
ACCGTATGCGCTGATCCCGGCGACGCCCGCGGCTCGAATAGGCCGACACGCTTTGACAGCGCCGCTCGCGAGCACGGGCGCTGTCATTGCGCCTGCGCCAGCACGGGCGCTCGTGACTGCCCCTGTTCGAGCACGGACGCTTGTCACTGCCCCTGCTGCGTGCCCGCCTTCTGCAGCAGCGCGACTTGTCCGCCGTGATAGAGCAGGTGCTGGAGCTGACCGAGGATCAAGTCCTCCCACGTCCCGTTGGCGGGCTGAGGACGCGCCTCGAGCAGCCGCTCGGAGGGAAACGCGGCCACCGTTTCGCAGAGCGCCGCTCCCCTCTCGAAGAACAGATTCCGGGCATCGGTCCACGCTTTCTCGTCGAGACTCTCGATGACCGGCCAGTTCTCTTCGTTCGAGACGTTGGGCAGCTCTCCGCCCAGCCTTCGGCGAACCACATCGCTCCAGGTCGATGCGTGATGCAGGACCTCCGCGATCGAGTGCGCCTCTGGGATCGGGCGTCGCGAGGCGTCCCCAGCCATGACTCCCTCCAGGATCTCCTTCCATGAGGGCCCGTGCCACGCTCCGCCTTGGAGCGCCATCTTCATCTGCGTTGCCAGACGCGAACTTTCGTTCATCGGAAGCCTCCCTTCGCACGGCAAGCCGTGCGCAATCTCCATCGATGGATCCCCTTCCCCATCGCGAAAGCCCGGGAGGAAGAGGTGGGTCGGACCAGCCTCCTCGGCAGAGGCTCATCTAACCTGTATTCGCATATACGAAGGTTAGCATGGACCGGGCAAGCATAACCTGTAAAGCTGATTTAGGAGGTTATGCCCGCGTGGAGACCCGATTCCCCACGCGATATGCTCTGCAGACCGGCGATTCGTGGGGATCTCCCGATCGGCGGTCCCGAACGAGCGGTGCCCGATTGGATTGGAAGGACTCGCGTTGAGCGCACGATTCGACACTCGCTGGTACGGCATCGACACAGGCGCCACTCCTGCGCTCATGTTCGCGAATACGCTCGACTGGCGACTCCGGGAACAGCCCGTGGAGTTGCTGCGAGACCCGGAGGACCTGCTGCGGTGGGCATGGAGCGCCGGAGTGATGGAGCTGGGGGAAGCCGAGGAGCTTCGCACCTGGTGCGCCGAGCACCCGCGGCGAGCAGTGCGCGCGCTCGAGCGAGCGCGAGAGCTGCGAGAAGCGGTGGCTGACATTTTCCAGGCGAGAGCTTCCGGCGCGATTCCAGAAGGAGCGCTCACGATCTTGGAGAGATTCCATCTCGAGGCGTCCGGTGCACGAGCGCTTCGAGCTCACGGCGCCGAGGTGCACTGGGAGTGGCGAGACGGCAGTCCGAGTCCGGGGCGTGGCGCGCTCAGCAAGTCGCAAGGGTCCCCGCGCGCGCCGCGCGCAGCATTCCGCACCAATCGCGTGAACCCGAAGCTCGAACGGATCGCCTGGGCGGTGGCGCTCGACGCGGTCCGATTGCTCACCGGCCCCGAAGGCGACCGCGTCCGTCAATGCGCCGACGCGCAGTGCGGGTGGTTCTTCCTCGACGAATCCCGCAATCGCAGCCGCCGGTGGTGCAGCATGGAGACGTGCGGAAACCGGAACAAAGCGCGGCGATTTTATCGCCGCGCCTCCTCACCCTCCCCAGATCACCAGGCCTAAAAGAGTCCATGGTCGGGCAGGCCGATTTTCAACGGCCTGCCCGACTCTCGACCCCGCCTCGCCTGATGTGCGTAACGGAACGAATCGCGGGCGCGCGATCGTTAGTCCCGTCTCCTCACCGCAAGACCGAGATCGGTTGCGAGACCGAGACATCCCCCACCTGCAGCCTGCCGTAATAGACGCTCGACCCGACCCGGTCGCCTCGTTCGTTGCGCCCGTCCCACTCGAATCCGTGCGGGCCTGCCTCCAGCGGGCCGTCGGCCAGCGTGCGCACGAGCCGACCTTTCACATCGAAGACTTGCAGCGTCACCGTCTCGGCTCGCGCGAGTTCGAAGGAGAGCCGGGTCGTACCGGAGAACGGATTCGGCGCGGCGCGGAGCTGCAGGCGAGACGGCGCTCCGCCGATCGGCGTGGACGCACTGGTGTACCCGAGCTCGACGAGCGCGGCGTCCACGCACGCCTGCGCCGTCGGCTGCCGCATGAAGTAGAGCGGCGCGTCCAGGAAGATCAGGCTCCGCTGAGGGCCGCCCACGCGCAGCCCGAGCGGCACCCCATCGCTCGGGCCGGGGGGAATCAAGGATGACTCGAACGCATAGATCGATTCCGCGCCGGGAAGCGGACCTTCGATGAACGGGTCCATGAAGATCAGATGCCCTCCCTGGTGCGGCCACTTGACCGGGTCGACGACCAGATCGTCGAACTCTCCCACCAGAGGAGCCGCCCCGATACAGTCCGCTTCCGCGAGCGGGGTGGTGCGTATCTTTCCCACACGCAAGACATCGTGGAAGAAATGGCCGGGCCGATATGTTCCGAGCTCGACCGTGCTGTTGCGCACCGTCTCCTGAAGACCCCACGCGCCGAGGAACACCTGCCCGCCGTTGGCGAGGTACTGGCGAATCTCGAGCGTGTCCGCTTCGAGCACGCCGAGCCGAACGTCGGAATGGATCCACAGCGTCTTGTACTGCGCCATCTCCGCATCGGTGAGGAGCGTGCCGGCATCCAAACTCTCCGGGAAGTCCCAGCTCCCCAGCACCGGCGCGTCGGCCAGGAGCGTCGCGTAGAAGTTGTCCACCGCAGCGTCGGTGGGGAATCCCGGCGTGCCGAAGCCGTCCTTGGTCGCATCGACCACCAGAATGCCCGGCTGGTACGTGGCGAGCAGCCCCTTGTCCGGAAGCGTGAGGGGACTGGTCAGGCCACCCACATCGATGCTGTTCACCTTGTAGTAGTAGTCCTGTCCCAGAAGCACTGCGGCATCGAGGTAGCTGTTCTGCGCGGGCGGAATGGAGTCGTAGGGGGCGAACCCGGTCGTCCGCTGCGTGCTCCGATAGATCGTCACGAAGTCGAGATCGAGCTCTTGCGGCATGGTCCAGTCGAGGAGGATCCCGTCCGAGCGCGAGCTGACCGCGAAACGCTGGATGAGGTGGGGCGTGATGCCTGGGGTCACCGTCCTCTCCCCCGAGAAAAGCGACTCGTGCCCTTCCGCGTCGTACGCGCTCACCGAAACCATGAGCTGCTGTTCGTTGGTGAGTCCGAAGATATCGGCTGACGTGGCGTTCCCGGCATCCACCACCGCGGTGTAATCGAGCGCGGATGTGGGGCGGTACGCGACCCGGTATCCCGCGGCTCCGGCTACCGGGCTCCACTGCGCGCGGATCGCGCCTCCCGTTCCGTGGTCGAACACCTGCAGTCCCGAAGGGGTGTGCGGGGCCATGGCGAGGTTGGCCAGCACCGCGAGGTTGACCATCACGTTCCTGCGGAGATAGGAGAACTCCATCTCCTGGATCAGGTCGGTCGGAGCGTGCTGCTGGAGCGTGTATTCCAGCGACTCGATGAACCGGATCGATGCGTAACCCGCGTCATAAAACGAGATGTGATCGCTCCCGCGTCCCGGGCGGTCGATCGCCGCGAACAGCGTGACCTCCATCGCAGGCACGTAGGCGTCCGCGACCATCTTTGCGTACCGCGCGAGCTGGCGGGATGAGCTGTTCTGAGGATTGCCGGAATAGACCCGCACGTGGGTCGAGTCCTGGTGCGTGGGCGGGCCCATGTTGCAGTTGGGAACGCCCGGGCAGCCGTCGATGTTGCCGATGATGTCGTTGGTCATCATCGCGACGATGTCGATCCCCTGGGAGGCGGCATATTGCGCATACGCGGCGCTTCCCAGGAGGCCCTGCTCTTCCCCGGCATATCCCTGGAGCATGACGCTCGACTCCACGTCGAGGGACGGCAGGAGGCGGGCGAGCTCCATGAGGCAGGAAATCCCGCTCGCATCGTCGTTCGCCCCCGGCGCGAATCCGACCGAGTCGCACACGTTCTGGTTCATGCTGTCGAGGTGTCCGCCCACCACGAAGAAGCGATCAGGATGCACCGAACCGGTGAGAGTGCCGTTTACATTGCGCCGCTCCCCCACCGATCCGCACGATTCGGTGAACCACTGGAAGTAGCTCGCGTCGACCCCGGGGTTGGCGCCGAAGCGGCCATGCAGCCAGCGGCGGGCCGCTCCGATTCCGGTAGTCGTGGAGGTGGTGTCCGAGTTGGTGTTGCGATTTTGGAAGTTCTGCAGCCTCTGCACGTAGCTGCGCAGCGAGTCTTCGGAAACCTCCTCCAGCAGCGCTTGGATCGCCGGATCGATCGCCACCGGCTCGACAGCGCTCGCGGGGCGCGCGATCCCGGCTGCGCACGCCACCGAGAGCGCGATGAGGAAGGCCCTGCCGCCGCGGAAACGCGAGACTCGGCGGCAGCGCGAGACGCGGCGCGAACGGTCGGTCGGTGACGGCGCGTCGACTCGGGTAGTCATCATGCAAAGCCTCCTGGCTTGACGGTGCGAATCGGGGACGAACGGAGGGGCGCTGAAATCGGATGCGATCGAGTATACCGGGCTTCTCGCGGTTTGTCAGCCGGGGTATTCGGATAGAGGATCCGGTGCCGGTGTGCGCCCATGCGGATCCGCGCCGTGCCGGACGTCGTCCGACTCTCGGTGCGCCAGCCGATAAAGGACGGGGAGCACGAGCAAGGTCAGAAATGTCGAGGAGAGGATGCCGCCGATCACCACGGTGGCGAGCGGCCGCTGCACCTCGGCGCCGGTCCCGTGGGCCAGCGCCATCGGCACGAATCCGAGGCTCGCGACGAGCGCGGTCATCAGGACCGGCCGGAGGCGCGTGATCGATCCCTGCCGGATCGCGTCGTCGATGCTCCTCCCCTGTTCGCGCAGCGCACCGATGAAGCTCACCATGACGATGCCGTTCAAGACCGCCACTCCGGAGAGCGCGATGAATCCCACCGCTGCCGAGATCGAGAACGGAATGTCGCGCAGCCAGAGCGCGAGCACTCCCCCGGTGAGCGCGAGCGGCACACCGCTGAACACCAGGAGCGCGGCCCGCAACGAGCCGAAACTCATGAAGAGCAGCGACAGGATCAGGAACAACGCCAGCGGCACGACCACGTTGAGCCGGTCGCGCGCGGCCAGGAGGTTCTCGTACTGGCCGCCCCAACCGAGCCAGTATCCCGCGGGGAGCTTCACCTCGCGCTCCACCTTCTCTTGCGCTTCCGCCACGAACGATCCCAGATCGCGTCCTCGCACATTCGCCTGCACGATCACGCGGCGCTTGGCATCTTCGCGACCGATCTGGTTGGGTCCCTCTTCCAGCTTCAGATCGGCGACCGAACCGAGCGGGACGTAAGCTCCATGCGCGCTCACACCCAACTCCGGAGAGAGGGACGCGGACTGGATCGGGGCATCCTGCGCATGAGGCAGCGGGATGGCCAGATCGGCCAACGCCCGCAGGTCTCGACGGATCTCGTCCGGCAGCCGCACCACGATCTCGAACCGTTGATCCCCTTCCAGCACTTCTCCGACGCTGCGTCCGCCCACGGCGATCTCGATCACTTCCTGGACGTCGGAAACATTGAGCCCGTAGCGCGCGATCGCTGCACGGTCGATGTCGATCGTGAGCACGGGCAGTCCGCTCGTCTGCTCGACTTTGATGTCAGATGCGCCTTCCACCGTCGCGAGCACGCCGGCGATCCGGTTTGCGGCGCCAGTCAGGATCTCGAGGTCGTCGCCGAACACTTTCACCGCGAGATCGCTGCGCACTCCGGAGATCAGCTCGTTGAAGCGAAGCTCGATCGGTTGACTGAACTCGTAATTCTGACCGGGGAGGCGGGCCAGCACCGCCTCCATCGCCTCCGCCAGCTCCTCCTGCGTGCTCGCCCTGGTCCATTCGTCCCTCGGATTCAGCATCACATAGGTGTCGGAGACGTTCGGCCCCATCGGATCGGTCGCGATCTCCGCCGTGCCGGTGCGCGCGAAGATGTCGGAAATCTCATCCGGGAACTCCGCCCGGAGCAGCGACTCCACCTTGCCTTGCAGCTCGAGGCTCGTGCTCAGGCTCACCGAGGGAATGCGCGCCGGCTGGATGGCGATTGCTCCCTCTCCCAGCTGCGGCACGAACTCGCTCCCGATCCGCGTCGCGAGCCAGCCACAGAGCACGAGGAGCGCGAGAGCCCCGCCCACCGTCACGGCGCGATACCGAAGCGCCCAATCGAGGCTGGGCGAGTAGAGGCGCTTCACTCCCCGCATCACCGCGTTCTCCCGCTCGGCCACCTTGCCGCTGAGAAAGATGGCCACGGCCGCGGGGATGAAGGTGAAGGTCAGAAGAAGCGCGCCCGCCAGCGCGAGGAGCACGACCGAGGCCATGGGGCGGAACATCTTTCCCTCGATTCCCGACAAGGTGAGGATCGGGAGATAGACGATCATGATGATTCCAACGCCGAACAGCGTGGGGCGAGCCACCTCGCGCGCGCTGCGGAACGCTTCCTCGAGCCGTTCCGATCGCGTCAGGAGCCGCCCCAGTGCGCGCTGTCGCTCCGCGAAACGGCGGATGATGTTTTCCACCATCACCACTGCGCCATCCACGATGATTCCGAAGTCGATCGCGCCCAGGCTCATCAGGTTTCCGCTGATCCCGCGCTCCGCCATCCCGGTCACCGCGAAAAGCATCGAGAGCGGAATGGTCAACGCCACGATGAGCGCGGCGCGGAGGTTGCCGAGGAGAAGAAAGAGGACCGCGACGACCAGGGCGGCCCCTTCCACCAGATTGTTACGCACCGTGCGGAGCGTGGCGTCCACCAGATAGGTGCGGTCGTAAAGCGTGCGCGCCCGCACTCCCTCGGGGAGCGATCGATTCACCTCTTCCATCTTCTCCGCGACCCGGCGCGACACCGTTCGGCTGTTCTCTCCGAGCAGCATGATCGCGGTGCCGATCACCGCTTCCTTTCCTTCTTCGGTAGCGGCGCCGGTGCGGAGCTCTCTTCCGATGCCCACGTGGGCGACGTCGCGGATGCGAAGCGGCGCTCCGTCGGTGGTCGCGAGCACGATGTTCTCGATGTCCTCCGGGCTCATCACGAGTCCGGTCGTGCGGATCAGATACTGTTCGTCGTGATGCTCGATGTAACCGCCGCCGGCGTTCGCGTTGTTCTGCGCGAGCGCTTCCACGACATCGCGGAAGGAGAGACCGTGGGCGAGCAGCTTCGCCGGATCGGGCGTGACGTGGTACTGCTTCTCGTAGCCGCCGATCGCGTTCACCTCGGTCACGCCCGGCACGGTCCGCAGCTGCGGGCGCACGATCCAGTCCTGCACGGTGCGCAGATCGGTCGGAGTGAATGCAGTGCCGTCCGGCTTCTTCGCTCCCGGCTCCGCCTCCACCACCCACATGAAGATCTCTCCGAGCCCGGTGGAGATCGGACCCATGACCGGCTCGCCCATCCCCGGCGGGAGATTTTCGCGCGCCTCCTGAAGCCGCTGATTGACCAGCTGCCGCGCGAAGTGGATGTCGGTGCCGTCCTCGAAGATCACCGTCACCTGCGACAGCCCGTAACGGGAGAGCGAACGGACCTGTTCGACTCCTGGAATCCCTCCCATCGACCACTCGATCGGGAAGGTGATCCGCTGCTCGATCTCGAGCGGAGAGAGCGTGGTCACGGAGGTGTTGATCTGCACCTGCACATTGGTGATGTCGGGCACCGCGTCGATCGGCAATCGGGAGAAGTTGTAGATGCCGAGCGCGGCCATGGCGGCCACCGCCAACACCACGAGCCAGCGCTGCGCGATCGAGAACGCGATCAACCGCGACAGCATCCCGGCGCTCCTCCTCTTCCGTTTCCGATCGTGCGATCCGGCTCCGTGCTCGTGCGCTTCCCGATCCCGCGATCCGGCTCCGTGCTCGTGCGCTTCCCGATCCTGCGATCCGGCTCCGTGCTCGTGCGCTTCCCGATCCTGCGATCCGGCTCCGTGCTCGTGCGCTGGCCGATCGGGCGATTCCGCTCAGTGCTCATGGCCGGCTTCCGACTTCATCAGCTCTGACTTGAGCAGGAAGCTTCCGGAGGAGACGTACGGTTCGCCGGCTGCGACCCCCGAGAGGATCTCGGTCCACTCTCCGTCGGATCGTCCCAACGACACGAGCCGCCCTTGGAAGACTCCCGGCTCTTCCTGCACGAAAACCGTTTCCCGGCCTTCTATCCGCTGGATGGCGCTGTCGAGGACCGCGACCGGCACGGTTGGCTCCTCCAGGACGATCCGCGCGTTCACGAACATCCCCTGGCGCCATTCGAGGTCGGGGTTGGGCAGAACGGCGCGCGCGGTCGCCGCGCGGCTTTCCTGGCCGAGCGCAGGAGCGATGTAGTCGATTTTCGCGGTCGCCCGGGGGCCTCCACCGACTACGGAGATGTCCGCGGTCTGACCACGGCGGACTCGACCGATGTCGCGTGCGTACACGGTGACGTTCACCCACACGGTCGAGAGGTCGGCCACGATGAAAATGTCCTCGTCGTCCCGCACGAACTCTCCGAGGGTGATGTGCTTCTCCGTGACGACGCCGGAAATCATCGAGCGCACGTCGTAGCGCGCCAGGCTCTCGTTGCTCTCGATGACCGCGAGGACCTCGTCCGCGCTGACGCGGTCTCCCAGAGCCTTTTTGACCTCCTTCGCGATGCCGGGGAAACGAGGGACGACATGCGCGAGGCGATCGGCGTTGAGCACCACTTCGCCGGGGAGATCGAGGCCGATGTGCATCGACCTGGGTCCGGCCGGAGCCACTTCGATCCCGCCGCCCGCGATCGCTTCGGGGGTGAGCATTACTCTCGCCTCGTGCCCGTCTCCTTCGCCGTGTGCCGCATGACCGGGCTCGTCGTGGTCATGAACCGTATGATCGCCGTCGGACGCGCCCTGAGCGTCGCGGTCGTGATCCGCGTGATCGCCGTCGGACGCGCCCTGAGCGTCGTGGTCGTGATCCGCGTGATCGTCATGGCCGGACACTCCCCGATCGTCGTGATCTGCCGCTCCGGAATCGTCGTCGCGATCTGCCGCTCCGTGCTCGTCCTCGTGCGATACCGCGGTTTCGCGCGTCGAAGCCCCTGTCCCGGGCCGCTCATCGCCCGAATCGCAGGCAACACCCGACACCACCAGGTAGAGGAGGAGGAACTTCCACGCCGGAGGCAGGACGTACTTCCACGCCGGAGGCAGGAGATACTTCCGCGCCGGAGGCAGGAGATACTTCCACGCCGGAGGCAAGACGTACTTCCACGCCGGAGGCAGAGCGATCTTCCATGCAGAATCGGGACCGTTCATGGCCGTCCTTCCGGGGTACCGGCGGAATGGACCGGGCCCCCTATCAGTAGCTCCAGATCGATGATGGCGTGGTGGTAATCGGAGAGGGCGCGCACGCGCTCGCGGCGAGCTTCCGTCCAGGCGCGGCGCCCCTCCAGCAAATCGACATAGCTGAAGCGCCCCTGTTCATAGCCGGCCTGGATCTCCTGGAAGGTGCGCTCGGCGTTGGGCAGGATCTCGTGCGTCAGCGCGCGGGCGCGCGCTCCGGCGCGGGTGGCGCGGCCGTGGCTCTCGGAAAGCGAACGCGCCAACTCGATGCGGGCGTGCTCGGCGCTGGCCTGCGCGCCGCGGGCCTCCGCTTCCGCGAGCGCGATCTCTCCCTCCTTACGATCGAACAGGGGAAGCGGAAGCGTGAGCGCTCCGAGGAACGTGTTCGCCTCTTCTCCTTGCAGCCGCCGATACCCCAGCTCCACTCCGAGGTCAGGAGCGCGCTCCGCTCGCGCCAGCTCGAGCCCAGCCTCGCGCGCCGCAATCTCGCCTGCCCGGACCGCGAGCTCGGGGCTCTGCTCGATTCTCTGCAAGAGCAGATCGCGGGAGGGCACGGCGGCGGCGCTGTCGAGCGAACCGACGACGCGGATCGAGCCCGGATCGGACGAGGCCCAGAGGCTCACCAATCTGATGTAGGAGAGAGAGCGCTCCTCCTCGAGGTCGCGGAGCTCGAGACGAGCGTTCTGGAGCTCCAGCTCCGCCCTCAGCTGTTCCGCGGGGGAAATCGCCCCCGCCCGGACCTTCTGTCCGACCGACGCTCTGATCTGATCCGCGATGCGGACCTCTTCCTCCTGCAGCCCCACCAGCCTCTCGTTCGTTACCACATCCAGGAAACGCCGCGTCACTTCCGCCGAGACCGCGAGCTCGAGCATCTCCCACTCGCGCGCGCGGACACCCTCCTCGGCGCGCGCCGCCCGCAGGCGCGCCTCTCGCTTTCCCCCAAGCTCGAGGATCTGGCCCAGGGAGAGGGTGAGCTCGGATCGAGAGAGTCCGGGCAGATCACCGCTCACGTTCTCCAGATCGAGCCCCAGCTCCGGATTCGGACGCGCGGCGGCCTGGATGCGACGCGCCTCCGCCGCTCGGAGCTCCCAGGAAAATGCGGCCAGCTCCGGATTCCCAGTGAGTGCGAGAGCCAGCGCATCGGGCAGGGAGAGGAGACTGTCTCCGGGCGATAGAACCGGCACCGTTCCATCGGCGGAGGTGGCTTGCGCAGCCGAGAGCGCGTCGGCGGGCATCACCTGCGCGATTGACGGCACATCGAAAGGCGTCGTGTGCGCTGCTGGGGACACGGCGCCGGAAACCACCTCCGCAGGCCATGAGGCCGCCCCCCACAAGAGGAACGCTGCCACGAAACGGCGCGCTGCCGCGTACCTGGCCCAGTTTGTCTTCATGGATCTCCTGAACGATAAGGACCGAAGACTGGCCCGCGGCATACACGACGAGTCTCATCTCGAGTCTCTTCATGTGAGAAGGAAACGGCGATCCTCGGCTGGATGAGTCAGAGACGCGCGAAAAATGGCATCGTGCGCTCGAATTCCAAATCAGAGGCTCCGCGCTCCCGCAGGCGAGCGGTGTGCGAATCGAAGGAACGGCGGGATCAGTTCAGGAGAGGACGGAATCGCTCCGCGAGAGGTCGATGGACGGCGCGGTCCTTCGCGGTCGCTGGGAGGGGGACTCCCGTGCTGCAAGGTTGCAGCTCGGCAAGAAATGCGGGAGCGGGCACGCAGAGGGGCGGCGCCACCTCCGATTCGAGGTCGGCCCGGGCGGACAAGGTCCGCACCATGTCCTGGCACGGATCGGCCGAACAGCTTTCCTCGTGCCCGCAGGCGTCGTCTTCGTGGGCACAGGCGTCGTTTCTCTCGTGCTCGAGCAAATCCAATCCGGATTCGCACGGGGCCACACGGAATAGCTCGTCCGCGCGGCCGCACGCGTCGACTTCACAGGCGCAGACGTGAAACAGCACGCCGCCCACGCAAAGCGTCGGGGCCACCAGGAGAACCCAGATCGAGATGAACAAGAAGGCGAAGCGAGCCATCGATCGGGATCCTAGCCGACGGGCCCGGAAGTGGACAATGCCGGCGGCCGCAAACGAACCGTACGGGCGGGCGGCCGAAAACGAACCATTCCGGAGGGCAACCGATGCGAACCATGCCGACGGTCGCGAAGCGACCGATTGCGGACGGACCCGGAGCGAGTGGTTCATCCCTCCGTTCTCGACTTCCCGGCTGCGCATCCTTACACCGGCGTACACCGGCGTCACCCCGAGCGGTTGACCCTTCGGACGATCGATTTTTATACTGCCAGCTTTGCGCGGGCGCGTGATGATCGGAACCTGGACAGGTGGGTCGTGATTTAGTCCGGGCGCTCATCGTTTCTTGAGCAGGAGATGTCCCGATCCGTCGGATCGGGCAAGAACGGAGCGGGGGTCGCAGCCGCCAGCCCGGGAGCCGCCGGGACAGAGAGCGGCCGGCTGCCCGTCCCTTCGAGGAATTGAACATGATAGAAGTGCGGAATCTGACAAAACGGTACGGGTCCACCGTGGCCGTGGACGGCATCTCGTTCGAGATTCCCAGAGGGGAGGTGATCGGCTTCCTCGGACCGAACGGCGCGGGCAAGACCACCACCATGCGGATCTTGACCTGCTATCTCCCCGCCGACGCGGGAGAGGCCCGGGTTGCCGGATTCGACGTCTTCTCCGAGTCGATCGAGGTGCGCAGGCGCATTGGGTATCTCCCGGAGAGCGCGCCGGTCTACTCGGAAATGGGAATCGTCGAGTATCTCCGCTTCGTGTCGGAGATCCGGGGCATCCCTTCCTCCGAGCAGCAGCGCCGGATCGACGACGTGGTCATGCGGGTCGGGCTGGGTCCCATGATCCAGAAGGACATCGGCCAGCTCTCCAAAGGATTCCGCCAGCGCGTCGGGCTCGCCGCCACGCTCATCCACGAACCCGAGGTGCTCATTCTGGACGAGCCGACCACGGGGCTCGATCCCAACCAGATTATCGAGATCCGAGAGCTGATCCGGGAGATCGGTCGCGAGAAGACGGTCATCCTTTCGACCCACATCCTGCCGGAAGTGGAGGCGACCTGCAGCCGCGTCCTGATCATCAATTCCGGGCGGATCGTGGCGAGCGGCACGCCCGAAGAGCTGACTCGAGCCGCCGCGGGAGAGGTTCGTTGCCGTGTCAGCCTCCGCGCCTCGCCCGCCGAAGTGGAGCCTGCGCTCCGCGCAATCGAAGGAGTGGTGGGCGTCCGCGGCCTCGAACCGGTCAAGGAGCGGACCACTCGCTACGAGGTCCATGCGCAGAACAACAATGAAATCGAGGATGCGATCTTCCGTCTCGCCGTCCGTCACGACTGGACCATGACCGAGCTCCACACTGAGACCCGGAGCCTGGAGCAAGTGTTCACCCAGCTCACGTTGGGCGAGCGCCCGACGTTGGAATCGAGCGAGTCGATGGAGTCGCCGCAGTCGGAGGTCGTGGTATGAGCGCGGTGGTGAGCATCGCCCGCAAAGAGTTCCGTTCCTACTTCCAGTCCACCATCGCCTACATCTTCATCACGCTGTTCCTCGTGCTCTCGCAGTGGATCTATTTCAGCGGCTTCTTCGTGATGAACCAGGCGACGCTGCGCGACTTCTTCGATCTCGTCCCTCTCGTGTTCCTGTTCTTCGTGCCGGCCGTGACCATGCGGATGTGGGCCGAGGAGCAGAAGCTGGGGACGGCCGAGCTCCTCTTGACCTTTCCGGTGCGCGATCGTGACGTGGTCCTGGGGAAATTCCTCGCCTCGTTCGCCTTCGTGAGCCTTTCCGTGCTCCTGACCATCCCGCTCGCCATCACCGTGGCTGCGCTGGGAGATCCGGACAACGGGGCGATGATCGGCGGCTATCTCGGCTGCCTCCTGTTGGGAGGGGCGTACATCGCGATCGGCCTCTGGGTTTCTTCCATGACGCAGAACCAGATCGTGGCGTTCCTGGTCAGCCTCATCCTCTGTTTCCTGCTCTACATCGCGGGATCGGGCCTGGTCCTGGGAAGCGTGCCGCACTGGGCCGTGCCCTTCTTCGCGAACCTCAGCCTCGGATACCACTTCGACTCGATCACGCGTGGAGTGATCGACTCTCGCGACATCCTGTATTACCTGTCGATCATCGGATTCTTCCTCTTCCTGAACGTCCGGGTGATCGAATCGAGGCGCTGGAGCTAGGAAGCTGAGACGAGGAGCAATCGAATGATCGAGACGAAGACCAAGAAAGTTCGCTACGGAATCAACTCCGGCGTGCTCGTGCTGGTCATGGCAGGGATCCTCATCGCGATCAATGTCATCGGCACGCGCGCCTTCACGCGGCTGGATCTGACCGATTCCAAGGAATTCACGATCTCTGAAGCGACCAAAAACGTGCTCGGCAACCTGGACGACGTGGTCCTGGCGAAGGTCTATTTCAGCGGCAAGCTCCCCGACCAGCTCGCGACTCTGGAGCGCAACGTGCGCGACCTCCTGCGCGAGTACGAGATCTATGGCAAGGGCAAGCTCCAGATCCAGTTCATCAATCCGGACGAGAACGAGGAGTTCAAGAACCAGGCGATCGCGATGGGCGTTCCCCAGGTCCAGATGAACGTGCTGGACGAGGACCAGTATCAGGTCATCAACGTCTTCATGGGGATCGGACTGCAGTCCGGAGAAGAATCGGCGTCGCTCCCGGTGATCGAGGATCTCTCCACGTTCGAGTACGACTTCACCTCCGCGATCCTCGAGCTGACCACCAATTCCGACTACACGATCGGCGTCCTCCAGGGATCGGGAGAGCGCTCGCTTACCCAGGATCTCACCGGAATGCAGCGGCTCCTGCAGGAGCGATTCGCGGTGCGCCCCGTCGATCTGCGCGGCGGATCGAGCCCGATTCCGGACGACATCGACGTCCTTCTCGTGCCCGGATCGAAGAACGTGGTCGATCGCGCGGAATTCGAGATCGATCAGTTCATCATGCGCGGAGGGAAGGTGATCTTCCTCCTCGACGTCATGATGCTGAACGAGCAGCTGGGTTTGCAGGCGATGCCGGCGCGATCGGGGCTGGACGATCTGCTCGCTTCCTATGGCGTGCAGTTGAAGAACGAGATCGTCCAGGAGCATCCCGGATATTCCGCGCAAGCGCAGTTTTCACAGGGCTTCATGTCCTTCCTGGTCCGCTACCCGCTCTGGCCCAAGACCGTGAAAGGCCTGTTCAACCCGGACAATCCGATCACCTCGCGCCTGGAATCGCTCGTGCTGCCCTGGACGGCGCCGCTCGAGCTGACCGTGCCGGGTGACGAGATCGCGGAACGGGAGCGCGAACAGGCCGGAGAACCGGCGCCGGAGAACACCGCGTCCGAAGTGGAAGGCTCCGTCCTGGTGCGCACGACCGAGCGCGCCTCGACCCAGAGCGGCCGCTACGATCTCGATCCGCAATCCCCCGCTCTCGAAGGAATGCCCGAAACGGGCCAGAGCTACCCGCTCGCGGTGACCTTGACCGGCATGTTTCACAGTTTTTACGAAGGTAAGGACGTGCCTCCCAAGCCAGGGGAAGAGACGGCGGGGAACCTGGGGGGTAACAGTGTGCTGACACAGAGTCCGCGCACACAGATCCTGGTGGTGGGCAACTCGAACTTCATCACCGACCAGTTCCTGCGCATGTATCCGGAGAACGTCCTGTTCGTGCAGAACGCGCTCGACTGGATGACTCTCGGGGAGGATCTGATCGAAATCCGTTCGCGCGGGGCGACGGCGCGGCCGCTCAAGGAGCTCTCCGCGGGTGCGAGGGATGCCATTCGCTGGGCGAACACCCTGGGAATCCCGATCCTCGTGATCCTGTTCGGCCTGATCTGGAACGGCGCGCGCAAGAAGTCCAGGCGTCGCCTGGCAGAGCGCTACGCGGCCTGACGTCCATCACTTTCGCGCTCGTCGGGCCCGCGCGCACAGCGAGGACGGCGGCGAGCGCGGTCGCGCAGGGGGGTTTTCTCGAGATGAACGCACGCACGACCATCCTCCTGGTGGTCATCCTCGTGGTCCTGGGCGTGGTCGCCACGCTCACGGAGACGAATCGCAAGAAGCAGTGGAAGCCGAGCGGAAACAAGCTTCTGCCCGAATACGTGGCGGAGAAAGTCGACGAGCTCGATCTCTCCAAGGGCAGCCTGCGGGTGGAGCTGGCGAAGCAAAATGGCAGCTGGGTGGTCGGGACCGAGAACGATCAGCCCGCCGACACCCAGCTCGTCTCCGGCATCATCGACAACCTGAACGGGCTGACGAGCGACGATCTGGTCTCGACGAACGCGGAGAGCCACCCGGCGCTCGAGGTCGATTCCACCGGTGTGGACGTGGTGATCCACGCGGGAGGAGATGAGGTCGGTCACATCATCGTGGGCAAGCCGGGCCCTGACGGAATGAGCACCTACGTGCGTCTCGCGGGCCAGGACAACGTCTATCGCGTGCCGGTGTATCTGCGTTCGCAGGTCGATCGAGGCGACCAGTCGTGGCGCAACAAGACGGTGTTGAAAGTCCCACAGGCCGAGATCGCTTCGTACACCACCACGGACGAGACCGGGTCAGTGACGCTCGTCCAGGATCCGCCCGGGAACTGGAAGATGACGGCGCCGCAAGAGGGCCCGGTGGATCCCGGCCTGGTGCCGATGTTGCTCCAGACTCTCACCAACGTGACGGCGCGCGCCTTTGCCGATTCGGTCACTTCACTCGCCGAGGTCGGACTCGAGCCCCCGCAGCGTACGATCGAGGTGGTGCTTCGCTCGGGAGAGCGGCACACCCTCCTCATCGGATCTCAGAACCCCGCCAACCAGAACTACGTGAAGCTCGCCGACTCCGAGACGATCTACCTGGTGCCGGCGGGGCGGTGGAACACGGTCTTCCGCAAACCTTCGGAGCTGCTCGTTTCCCAGACCGAGGGCAAGACGGCGGTGGAGTCGTCCGCGCCCGCAGGAGACTGATCGAGTCGGAGCTCCGTTGCGCGTCGCTCAGCTCATCCCACGATGTGAGCTCGTGCTAGGACCTGCTCACGCGCCATGCGCGGGGCGCGGTTCGGAAATGCTCAGCGAGCAAGGAGCTCGGAGCGGTAGGCGAACAGGCTGAAGATGCCTCCGGTGTGCACGAAGAGCACCCGCTCGCGACCGAAGCGCCCCTTGCGCGCCTCCTGGATCATTCCGTAAAACGCCTTGCCCGTGTACACCGGATCGAGCAGCAGCCCGTCGCGCCGTGCCACCTCGCGAATCAGCTCCACCTCTTCGGGATACGTGCGCGCATACGCGGTGCCTTTGTAGCCGTCGAGGATCCGGATCGAGTCGCGATCCAGAGGCGGAGGTGCGCTCGCGGTATCGGGAAGCAGCTCCGACCGCCAGCGAGCCTCGAACTGCGCGGCGATCTCGAGCACGCGATCTTCGAAATAGCGGGCATCGTCGCAGACGTTGATGCCCCAGATCTGGGTCTCCAGGCCGAGCAGCCGCGTCCCGAGCAGCAATCCCGCCACCGTCCCGCCGGAACCGGTCGCGCACACGATGTGGTCCCAAGGAAACCGATCCGCTTCCCCTGCCTGCTCCATCAGCTCGATCAGCATCGCGACGTAGCCCAGGCTTCCAAGGGCGTTCGATCCTCCCTCGGGAATGATATACGGGCGGCGTCCCGCGAGGCGCTGCCTCTCCGCTTCCTCCGCCATGATCCGGTGGCGGTCGGCGTATATCTCCGGAGTGATGAAGCGAATCTCCGCTCCGATGAGCGAATCGAGGAACAAATTGCCGTCGCGATCGGCAGGATCTTCGCCGCGCAGGAACAGGAGGCTGTCCATCCCCCGCCGGCGCGCCGCGATGGCCGTTGCCCGGCAATGGTTCGATTGGATGCCGCCGCACGTCAGGATCAGGTCGGCGTGCTCCCGCTCGGCCTCGGCGAGCAGGAACTCGAGCTTCCGCACCTTGTTGCCGGAGAGATCGCTTCCGGTCTCGTCGTCCCGCTTGACGAAAAGCTCCGGCCCATCCGCGCTCCAGCGATCGAGACGCTGCACACGCGTCGGCAGATTGGCCAGCTCGACGCGAGGAGGAAGCCGTAGTGAAGGCGGAATCATCGCGTCAGAACAGATTGGAGATCTTGGACCAGAAACCTTCCCGGCCGATGTCATTGAACATGACGACCGCCATCAGGACGAGCAGTCCGAGCATCCCGAACTGCTGAATCCCCAGCTTCACCTTGGTCGGAATGGGTCGCCGCGCCACCGCTTCCAGAGTGATGAGGACGAGATGCCCTCCATCCAGGACCGGAATCGGGA
>CAMPIC010000005.1 GCA_946886185.1 uncultured bacterium | reverse complement strand
CCGCCGGTCTCCGCGCTCGCTCTCGAAGTTGATGACTAGCCTGATGCGCGCGATGCGCGCGATCCGGGCGGAGCGGACGCGATGTCCCCGGCGGCCGATTCGCTCGAAGGCTCGCGCCGGGTCCTGCCTCGCCTGGTGCTGGAGGCAGGAGCGCTCAAGCCCGGAGAGCGCGCGGAGCTCGCGGTCATCTTCGAGATCGACGAGGAGTGGCACCTCTATTGGCGCAATCCCGGCGACTCCGGGCTGCCGCCGGACGTGCGCCTGAGCCTTCCGGCAGGGGTGACGGCCGGCTCTCCCCGCTGGCCCGCGCCACACCGTCTGGTGGAGGCGGATCTGATCCTGGATTACATCTTCGATGACCACCTCGTGCTCTTCTATCCTCTCGAGGTTTCGGAGGGAGTCCCGATCGGAGACGCGACCATTCGAGCCGATCTGTCCTGGCTGGTCTGCCGTGACATGTGCATCCCCGGCGCGCGGTCGATCGAAGCCACGTTCCCGGTGACGTTCGACCCGGTGCGCCCGTTCCTGTCGCTCACCGATCGGACGATCCTGGAAGAAGCGCGGCAACGGCTCCCCAAGCACGAGCGTCCACCCGGCTTCGCCTCCGAGTGGAAAGGAGAGTCGCTCCTCCTCCGCGTTCCCGGAGCGGATGGCCTGACGTTTTATCCGTATGAGTCGGAATCGTACGTGTATCCGACCGACGCGAAGGAGAAGGGGGAAGTGGAAGGCGGCGAGATGATCCTCACGTACCCCACCGACGTGCACACCGTCGAGCGGATCGCGGGAGTGTTGGAAGTGCGGCACGCCGGTCTGGCGTCATTCTTCGAGATCTCGATCCCCGCGCCCCGATGAGGATCGCGTTCGCATGATGGTCCGCCCACCGGCCGTGGCTGCCAACGGCATGATGGTGGCTTCGCATCCTCTCGCGGTGGAAGCGGGAGCTGCGATGCTGCGCGCCGGCGGTCATGCGGTCGATGCGCTGATCGCGGCGGCCGCGGTGCTGTCCGTGGTCGAGCCGTCCGCGAGCGGGCTTGGTGGAGATGCGTTCTTCCTCGTTCACGATGAAGCGGAGCGCCGGGTCCGCGCAGTGAATGGGAGCGGAGCCGCCCCCTGCTCGCTCACGCGTTCCCGCTTTCCGGGCCGCGGCACGGTTCCGCTGCGCTCCCCGCTTTCCTGCACGGTGCCTGGAGCCGTGAAAGCATGGGAGGACGCTTGGAAACAGTGGGGTCGTTTGCCGTGGAGCGAGCTCCTCGCTCCTGCCGCGCATCATGCCGGCGAGGGATTTCCCATCTCATGGCGGATGGGGAAGGTGCTGGAGCGCGAGATCGAAGTGATCCAGCGCGATCCCGGGCTTTCGTCGACCTATCTCGACTCCGGCGACCGCCCCTTGCGAGCCGGACAGATCTGCCGCCCGCGCGCGCTCTCCCGCACCTTGTCGGAGATCGCACGCGAGGGAGCGTCCAGCTTCTATCGAGGCCGGATCGGTGAAGAGCTGGCCCGCGGAACCACGCGGGACGGAGGCGCGTTGTCGGCCGCGGATCTCGGCGCGCACGAGAGCGCGTTCGCGGATCCTTATCGCCTGGATTCCGGAACGGTGACGATTTTCGAGCAGCCGTTGCCGTCGCAAGGTCTGCTCCTCCTGGTCATGCTCGGCCTCGTGGCCGGCGATTCTCCGCTGGATCGCTCCGGCGGAGAGCTCGAGCTCGATCCGGGGATGGAGCACCTTCCGCGAGCCGTCATGGCCGAGTCCGCGAGCGGGCCGATCGATTCGTTCGAGGAGCTCCATCGTCAGATCGAGAGCAAGAAGATCGCGTTCGCACTGAAAGAAGCGTTTTTCACCGATCCGAAGCGGTTGCCGGCGCCGGAGGCCAAGCTCGTGGAGGTGTTGACCGCTCCCGCCACCCTGCGCCGTCTGGGGGTGCTTCTGCAGCAGGAACCGCTCGCGATCGAGCTCGCCGCGCCGGTCGTCGTGAACGCGCTCGTCGAAGCGAGTTCCGAAGCGCGCGCTCTCCTCGAGAGCTATCGCGCCGCCGGTTTCGATCCGGCTCGCCCGCCGCTTCCGGGCGACGGGGCCACCGATACCACCTATCTCTGCGCGGCGGATCGAGACGGAAACATGGCGGGGCTCATCCAATCGATCTTCCATCCGTTCGGCTCCGGCTATCAGGAGCCGGCCACAGGGATCCTTCTCAACAATCGCGCCTGCGGTTTCTCGCTCGATTCGCGGCATGTCAACGCGCTCGCGCCCGGCTGGCGCACCGTGCACACGCTCAATTCGTTCCTCATCCACCGGGAAGGGAAGCCGTGGATGGTCGCGGGCACTCCGGGAGGAGACAATCAGGTCCAGACCAATCTGCAGGTGATCCGTCACTGGCTCTCCGGCGATTCGATCTGGAGCGGGACGCCTCCGCGCGTTCCCGGACACTGGTCGCAAAAGAGACGGCCGCGCATGGCGCGGATGCTCGCGGAGCCGGAACGGCTCGCCGCCGCGCTCGCCGCTCCGCGATGGAACGTGGAGCGGAGCGGCCGCGTCCGGGTGGAATCGCGCATGCCTGCCGCGTACCGCAAATGGCTGGAGCGCCGCGGGCACATCGTCGCGCGCGTAGGTCCCTGGGATGGAAGCGGGCTCATGCAGGCGATCGTGCTCTCTCGCGACTCGATGGCCGAGCGCGTCTATCTCGGAGCGACCGATCCGCGGGGAGAAGGCATCGCGCTGGGACTGTGATTGGTTCGGGCGCTGCGCCGAGTGCGGCGCGTCCGGCCTTGGGTGAGCGTGCGTGAGGCGAGTGTCTCCTTGATCGATTGGATCCTGATCATCGTACCGATCCTCGCCGGCGGGATCGTCCTCGTACGTCCCGGATGGGTCGGCTATCGCCACGGCTTTCCCGGTTCCACCCTCCTCGGCTTCGTCCTCGTATCCGTCGGCATGACATCGCCGATCCTGCTTCACCTCGACGAGCTCGCAGTCGATCCGAGCGGTGGAGAAGACGCGCTCATCGGAATCTGGAACCTCTGGTGGACCAAGCGCGCCCTGCTCCAGGGAAGCAACCCGTACTTCAGCGAATGGCTCTATCACCCGAGTGGAACCAGTCTCGGGTTGCATGGCCACGCGGTCACGTACGGGATCGCTTCCCTTCCGCTCCAGATGGTGTTCGCGCCCGGCGGAGGGGAGCGGCTGTATGCGATCTACAACCTCCTCCTCCTCGCTTCGTTTTCCTCGACCGCTTACTTCACCTATCGACTCGCATTGCACGAGAGCCAGCATCGCGCCGCATCGATCCTCGCGGGACTGATCTTCGCCTTCTGTGCGTTTCGATTCGCCAACACTTCGCGGCTCCATCTGATGGCCACCGAGCTCCTGGTTCTGGCGAGCTGGGCATCCGTGCGGTGGATGCGACGGCCGAGCCTTCCGCGCCTCCTCGCTCTGTTCGGAGCGGGTTGGCTGGTCGTCCACGCTTCGCTCGAATACGCGATCCTGGCGCTCCTCGTCTTCGGATGGATCGTTCTTTCCCGCATCCTTCCGAGCCGCCTTCAGCCCGAGCCGGTGATGCTTCCCGATTCGAAAGAAGGCAGGCGAGCCGTTCTGCGCGAAGCGTTCCGCGAGCCGGCGTCTCCGCGTCGCTTTCCATGGATGGGTTGGCTCGCCCTCGCCGCGGTCGTGCTTGGCTTCGTGCCATGGGCCTCCCAACTCCTCCAGCGTCTTTCGAGGGGCGGCACCGCCGTCGATCCGAGGTACAGCGACTATTACTCCGCGGATCTGCTCGATCTCGCGCTGCCCAACCCGCGTCATCCTGTCTGGGGAGAGCCGTTCGCACGCATCACCGCCGATTTGCACTTCGGCGATCCCGGTTTCGGCGCCCATCTCGGTATCGTCGCCCTCGCGCTGTTCGTGTTCACGTTTCGGCATGCCTCGCGCGCGCATCGAGGGCGGCGATGGGCGTGGGGAGCGCTGTTCTTCGTGGTGTTGTCGTTGGGCTCGCGCCTGCACCTGAATGGAGAGACCATCCCCGTCCCTCTCCCTCATGCATTGCTCGCGCACCTGCCGATCCTCGGAGCCTTGCGAACGCCGATCCATTACCTGGCCGCGGCGCAGCTCTTTCTCGCCGTCGCCATCGCCATGGGTTGGGCGGGCAGAGAGAGGAGCCGCCGCCGGGACCAGATGACGCAGTCGGACCTCTCGCTGCGCGTCTCCATTCCTTTGCCGACCCGAACGGAGATTCTGCTGGGGGGCGCGGTCCTCCTCACCTCGCTCGCCGCTCCGTGGACGTACACGGCGGTTCCGGTTCCTCGGGTGTATGAGATCGTGCGAGAGCGCGCCGGGCGCCACGCCTCCACCCTCTTGCACGTGCCCGGACTGCGCGCGCGGGATGATCTGCTCTATCAGACGGTCCACGGCCAGCGTTTGGTGGACGATTTGAGCGCGGCGATTCCGTGGAACGACGGCACCGAAGAGGGATTGCGCACCCAGATGTGGCAGACGCTCTCTCTCGGGTTTGCGCAACCTGGATTCGTGGCCGGATTGAGCGAGGATCAACGAAACGCGCTCCGGCAGCTGGCCCGGGAGTATTTCGATGCTTTCGATATTCGGTGGGTCGTGGTGCCGTCCGATCCCGTCCACCAGTCGGTCGGAACGGCGGATCGCATCCCGGAGGACCTGCTCGGCGCCGCCGCCTACCGGGCGTACCGGGAGAACTTGCAGCAGCTCCGGCCCGAGTGGGAAACGGAGCGCGACGGATTCACGCTCTTCGAATTCCGGTGATCCGGGATCGAGCTCCGCGCGACTCCGATGGAGAAGGCTCCTGGAAGGGCTGCAGGCGACAGCTCATGGATTGCTCACCCGCGCGATCACGCTCTTCGGTCAGCTCCACGGCCAGATGTGATAGCGGTAAGCGTAGAACCCGAGCTTGATGCTCTCGGTGATGACCGCCATCGTGTCGCTCTCACGATGCCACCAGTGATCGGGGTTCTGGCTCGAGCGCTCGATCGGGAGGTGATAGATCTTCACTTCCAGGTCCGGGTTCTCGAAGACCTTGCGAAAGGTGGCCCGGGCGCGCCGCGTGTGAAACGGAGAGGTCACGACGGCGATCGACTTCCACCGCGCCCCGCGCGACGCTTCGCGCGCGGTGATCGCTTCCTCGTAGGTGCTCTGCGCGCCGAGCACCAGGGTGACCAGGCTGTCGGGAACGCCCTTCTTGACCGCGATGCGGCGCTTGGCCTCGCCCTGGGTCAGGCTATCCTCGCCCGCGTAGACCTTCAGGAATGGCGCATCCGGCCCCAGAATGACGATCCCGCGCGCTTTCTCGCTGCGAAAGAGCTGGATCGCGGCCGCCAAACGCTCTCCTTCGCCGCCCCCCAGCACGAGCGCGGCGTCGACGCGATCGAACGGCTCCTCGACGATGAGCCAACGGGCGTAGGCGGTCATCGCCGGCGCGGCGAGAAGTCGCACCGCCACGATCACCAGGATCAATGCCGACAACCAGACAACGAGCTTCCTGCGCCGCATCCCCATCCGGCTCAGTATACGTCCTGCCAGCGCGTATGGTTTGCCGCGGTTGCCAAGCGGTCCGAGCGTGGGGCACCATGACGCGATGCGACCTGATTGTCATCCGCCGTTTCGAGCGCCGAGGTGGGTCCGGCGAACGTTTCCGTATCTATCCATGGTCCTCGCCTCGGGAGTCGGTTGCGTGGCCGACAGCGGCGCCCAGCAGACCGCGAGCGTGCGCATTCAAGCGGGGGAGTACCGTCCCGAGTATCCTCCCGCGGAGCTCGTCCGCCTGGATAATCCGCAGCAAGCAGCCGTGATCCATCACCTGGTGACCGCGTCACTCGATCCCGAACGAAATCGACTGAACGCCACCGACCGGATCACCATCATCCATCCCGCCGGAGTCCCGACCACGCAGCCGCTCTCGTTCCTCCTCTGGAAGGAGCTGGCGGTGACGGAGGTGCGCCTCGCCTCGCAGGAGACCGGTCAGGCATCCGACTCGTTCGAGGTGCTGGCGGCCGAGCGGGAGCGCTTGCAGCCGCGGTCCTGGTGGGAGCAGCCACCATATGACGAGCTCGAAGGATACGAGCACGCGCGGCAAGTCGATTTGACCTTGCGCGGAGTGCCCAGCTGGCCCGAGACGCTCGCTGTCGTCGTGCACTATGACGGCGCGGTCCTCGATTCCCTCCATCCTCCGCGCGCCGCGTACGCGCGCTCCTTCGAGACGACTGCGGGATTGATCGTGCCTGAGGGGTCCTTTCTCTCGGGATCCAGCTTCTGGGTGCCGACGCGACCGGGCGACGTGTTCACGTTCGATCTGCGCGCCGAGGTGCCTCCCGATTGGCGCAGCGTCTCGCAAGGGCGGATGGCGATCGCGCGCTCTCAGGGTCAGAGACACTTCACCCGCTGGATCTGCCCACATCCGATGGAAGAAATCTACTGGGTGGCCGGTCCGTGGGAAGAGCATCACGTGCGGCACGGCAACGTTTTCGCGCAGACATTCACCTACGCCCACACCGACTCCAGCATCTACAACCGGTATCTGCGCGGCACCGGCCGGTATCTCGATCTGTACGAAGCGCAAATCGGCCCTTATCCGTTCGCGAAGTTCGCTCTGGTCGAGAATTTCTGGCAGACCGGGTTCGGAATGCCCTCGTTCACCCTCCTCGGAGATCGCGTCATCCGGCTTCCCTTCATCCTCGACACCTCGTACGGGCACGAGATCTTGCACAATTGGTGGGGAAACGGCGTTTTCGTCGAAGCCCAGGAGGGCAACTGGTGTGAAGGCCTGACCACCTACGGCGCGGACTACGCATACAAAGAGCAGGAGAGCCCGGATGCGGCACGGGAGTACCGGAGGAGCGCGCTGCAGGGCTATCTCGACTACGTCTCGGAGAGCGAGGACATCCCGCTCTCGCGATTTCGGGAGAGGCACGATTTTTCCACGCAGGCGGTGGGGTACTCGAAGTCGATGATGGTCTTCCATCAAGTGCGCCGCGCGCTCGGCGACGAAGCGTTTCGGTCGGGCCTTCGCGCGTTCTACCGCGACTTCCTCTGGAAGCGCGCGTCCTGGCGGGATCTGTTCGGCTCCTTCGCGGCGCAGCTCCCCGGCTCCGCCTCGCAACGAGCCGCCTGGCAACAGCGGCAGCTCGAGCAGTGGATCGAACGCACGGGCGCTCCGACTCTGCGGCTCACGAGCGCGACGCGCGCCAGGCTCGGCGCGGAGTGGTCGGTGGAGCTTCACGTCGCGCAGGAGGTGGCGCCCGGCGCGACTCCGTTCTCCTTGCAGGTGCCGGTGCGCGTGCTCGGTCCCGACGGTGAGCAGATCGATCAGGTAATGGAGATGCGCAGCGAGGAAGATCGCCTCGACGTCGCCTGCCCGTTCGAGCCGCTGCGGGTGGAGATCGATCCCGATTTCGACGTCTTGCGGCGTCTCCACCGCGAGGAGATTCCCGCGAGCCTGAGCCAGGTGCTCGGCGCCGACTCGGTGGTGATCGTGATCGCGGACGATCAAACGGCGGAGATGACGGCGGCGCTCGAGGAGCTCGCCCAGACCTGGGCCAAGGACCAGGCCGCCCTCGTCGTGATGGAATCCGACCTGCCGGAGCTACCTGGCTCTGCGATGGGGGTTGAAGGGCAACCGGCGATCTGGCTGCTCGGTCTCGGCCCGCTGGCCGAGCGGGAGATCGCCGGGCAGACCGAGATCACGAAGACTGCGGGCGAGTGGATCGTCGACGGAACGCCGTTCCCCGCGAGCAGCTCGTTGGTCCTGGCAGGATCGGTTCTCGATGGAAACGTCAGAGGCGTGGTCATCCCCGCGAGCCCCGCAATGGTCGCGGCGATCGGTCGCAAGATCCCGCACTATGGCAAGTACAGCTATCTCGTGTTCGAGGGAGAGACCAATGTCGGAAAAGGAGTCTGGAAAGCCGGCGACAGCCCTTTGGCGCGAGATCTCGAGTCGTAGCGGCTGGTGGAGTCGTAGCGTCTGGATCGCGATGCTGCTGGTGTGCACAGTGTCGCCCGTCATGGCGGGAGCCGACCTCGCGAGGATGCGCGCGGATCTCGAGTGGATCGCGGCTCCCGACCGCGCGGGTCGCGCGCCTGGCTCTGCCGAATCGGAAGCGGTACGCGACTACATCGCCGCGGCGTTCGGGGAAGCAGGATTGAGCGCCGTCCAAGAGGGCTGGTTTCAAGAAGTGGATGCGAAGCCGGATGCGGATTCTCCGGAAGTGCACCTTCCCGAAGGCGTCACCTGGGAGAACGCAAAGCTCGCGAACGTCGTCGGGATCGTTCCTTCCGTGCAGGAGTCAGGAACGACGAGCGAGTTGGACGCGCGAACGACCGCGCGAATCGTGATCGTGGGAGCCCACTTCGACCATCTGGGGCAGTCGGGCAAGATCGATGACGAGGATGAGGACTATCCATCGATCTATCCGGGCGCCGATGACAACGCGTCGGGAGTGGCGATCCTCTTGGAGGCGGCGCGCCTGCTCGCGAAATCGGGTCCGTTCCGAAACCGCATCCTGTTCCTCGCGTTCGATGGAGAAGAGTCCGGGAACCTCGGATCGTCGCACTATGTCGGGCATCCGATCGCGCCGCTCGAGCAGACGCTCGCGATGATCAACCTGGATACGATCGGACGGATGCAGGACCGGCGTCTGTACGCGCTCGCCTCCGGCACCGCCAGCGAGCTCGCAGGTATCCTCCGCGGCGTGAATCTCGGGTTCGGATTCGATCTCTCCACTCCCGAAGCCGGGTCGTTCGCTTCCGACCATCTCTCTTTCATCGAGCACGGCATTCCGTCGGTCCATCTTTCGACGGGAGCCAACCCCGACTATCACCGGCCCACCGACACAGCCGAGAAGATCGCCTGGAACGAGCTCGCGGAAACGGCCGACTTCGTGGTCGAGCTCGTTTCGTTTCTCGCGAACGAATCGGAGCCCCTGACCTTCGTACCTCCGGGAGCGGAGAAGCTGTCGGCGGCGCCGCAGGGCCCGCCCCGTCAGGTGAGCCTGGGCACGATCCCCGATTTCGCGCGCGAATCGGGCGGCGTCCTCCTCACGGGCGTCATGCCCGGCAGTCCCGCGGAAAGCGCCGGACTCACCAAAGGAGACATCGTCGTCTCGCTCGCCGGCGCTCCGATCGACAACCTGGCCGATTTCTCCGCGGCCTTGAAGGCGCACCAACCGGGAGATCAGGTGACCGTGGAAGTGCTGCGTGACGGTCAGAAGATCGCGTACACCGTCGCTCTGGTCGAACGGGCCAGACGCTGAGCGCCTTCACGTTCTCTCACGTCGAGGAGCTTGCGAGCGGATGCGAGCATCTTGACGTCATCGCCGATCGTCCGGCGCTTGGACATGTCGAACGAGGACGCGCCTGCCTCGATGAGGGAGGCGGCCTCTGGGGTCCGGAAGTTCGGAGTGGCTTTAGCGGCTGATCCTGACTGGGACGATTCGGGCTATTCGAACGGGTCCTGGAAATCCGGATTGGTCAGAAAGCCCGGGTCGGAGAGCGCCTTCAGGAACGCTTCGAGCGAGTCCTTGTCCGCCTCGGTCAAGAGCGGAGCCCGCTGGTTGCGCGCCAGGATCAACGGATCGAGGTTGGGCGAATCCTGCACGTGCAGATCGTAGTGGTCGATCACCTCGCGCAGAGTCTGGAAGCGCCCGTCATGCATGTACGGCGCGGTGTATTCGATGTTGCGCAGCGACGGCACCTTGAACTTTCCGATGTCCGTGGGCAGCTTGGTGATCTTGGCGAGGCCCGAGTCGGCCGGGACCAGATCGAGCCCGATGTCATGGAACCGCATCGTCGTGAAGAGGATGTTGCCGTGACAGTGGAAGCAGTCTCCCTGCTCGGTGAAGAAGATCCGCTCTCCTGCCTTCTCCGCCTCGGTCAACGTCGCCTCGCCCCGTAGGAAGCGATCGTACTTGGAATTCGTGGAGATCAAGGTGCGTTCGAACTGCCCGATCGCCTTGACGACGCGGTCCTCGGTGATCTGCGGATCTCCGAAGACCCGTTCGAACATGCCCGGATACTGCGGATGGTCATTGAGCCGGGCGACCACCTGATCCCAGGGAAGATCCATCTCCACCGGATTGGGTACCGGCTGCCGCGCCTGGTTCTCCAAGCCCTCGGCCCGGCCATCCCAGAAGAAGTTGCGCATCCACGCGACGTTGACCAGAGACGGAGCGTTGCGCGTGCCTTCGCTGAGTCCATCGGTTCCCAGGCTGAAGCGCCGGTCGTCGCCGAACGAGAGCGAGGCCTGGTGGCAGCTGCCGCACGACTGCTGGCCGTTCCGGGAAAGGTTCGTGTCGTAGAAGAGCCGGCGCCCCAGCGCGATCCCCTCGAGGGTGGTCGGATTGCCGGGTGGATCCTGGAAAACCGGGAAGTTCGCCGGAAGAGTCGGCGTGTACGGGGTCAGCGGAGCGACCGTGGGCGGCGGGGTGCTGGAATCGCTTCCGCAGCCGGACCACAGGAGGGTCGCGGCGAGGAGCAGAGCCGGCGCGGCCACCGGACACGACGATCGGAGGCTCCTCGCGGCACGGACCCCGATGAGCAACTGAAGGATCGCGGTCAAATGCCCGTTCCTTTCACCGTCCAAAGCCTTCCACCGGATGTTTCTCAGCGTATCGGGCTCGGATCGCGAGGGTCAAGGAAGACCACCGGATCCCGATCCCTGCGGCACACTGAACGCCGTCCCGCTCGCTACGACGCTGTGTTAGCGTGTGCGTCATGACGAAACGCATCCAGGGGACTCGCCTCGCCAGCCCCTTTCCGACGGAAAACACGGGCAGGATCGCCCTCTCGAGCGCGGTCTTCACCGCCTGCCTCTCCCTCCTCCTTTTCGGCCCTTCGCCCGTTGCGGGCGCGACTCGGCGGGTGCCGTCGGAGTATGCGACCATCGATGACGGGATCGTCGCGGCGGAAGTCGGAGACACCGTACTCGTGGCTCCCGGCGTCTACTCCGGCCCGGGAAATCGGAGTCTCAGCTTCTACGGCAAGGACATCGTCCTCGTTTCGGAGAACGGCGCCGCGGAGACCGTGATCGACGTCCAGGCCAACTCCAATCAACCGATGCGCGGGCTACTCATCGACGGGGGGGAAAGCCCGGCCGCGGTGGTGGACGGCTTCACCATCATCAACGGGTTCATGTCCACCCAACCCGATTTCGCGCCTCCCCAGGATCTGCACGATCTGAGTGGGGGAGGGTTCAAGGTCAACCTGGAATCCAGTCCGACCATCCGGAACATGATCGTCCGGAACTGCCACAGCGAATTCACGGGTGGAGGCGTTTCGATCGAGCTTCAATCCGCTCCGACGATCACCGGAGTCTTGATCGAGGGCTGCACCGCCGGGATCCAGGGAGGCGGAATCAGTGTGGAGAGCGGGTCGTCCCCAGTCATCGAGGCATGCGTTTTCACCGGAAACCGCTCGCGGACCGGCGGCGGCATGTTCACCGAGATCGGGTCCTTCCGGGAGCCGGCGCTGCATGTCGTCGACTGCACCTTCGCCTCGAACTTCGCCCAGGGCAGCGGAGGCGGAATCTTCTGCAGCGTGGCCTCGAAGAGTCAATTCGAGCGCGTCACGGTCTGGGGCAACTGCACGAACGGAACCGGACCGGAGATCGCGATCGAGTTCAGCGGAAACGCGACCTTCGCCTGCTCGATCATCGACACTTCAGGAGTGCACTCCGAGGGAGTGCTGAGCTACGAAGGAACCAACCTGCTCGGGATCGACCCGGGTTTCTGCGCGCCCGACACCTGCACCTCGGCACCGTCGCAGGCCGGTGATTATGGAGTCGGCGACGAGTCGCCTTCGATTGCTCGAAACTCCCCATGCGGCGCGCGCATCGGCGGAATCGGACGGGGTGCCTGCGGATCTACCAACCCAATCGTCGAGAGTAGCTGGGGGAAGATGAAGGGAATCTTGGGGAAGCCGCGCTCCGCGAAGTAGGGATCACGCGACGCGGTGGCGGACCACGTCCTCCGCCGTGCGAATTTGCGCATCGAGCAGCTTCAAGGCGCGATCCACTTCGCCGATCAGCTTCTTGCGCTGGCTCTGCAGCTCTCCGCGATGATCCTGCAGCTCCGAGAATCGATCTCGCAGCCGATGCTCTTCGCGCTGGAGCTCTTCCAGAGTCGAGGTCAAGGAAGCGCGCTCCTCTGCGGTGGCCAGGTTCTCCAGTGCGGCGCGCGCCTTCTCGCGCTCGCGTTCCATCATGTCCCGTTCTCGCATCGCATCTTCCAGCGCCTTCGCGGTCTCCTGGATCTGGCTTCCCAGCTCCCGATCCTTGAGGCGCGCGCGCAGCTCGTGCGAAAGACGTTGCCGCTGCAGACTCCGCAGCATGTAGATGGGACTGCTGCGCGAAATGATTCCCTGCAGGATGTCCTCGAGCGCCGCCAGCGTCACCGGCTTGACCAGAAATCCTTCCGGGGGAATCCGCAGCTTGCGGGCGAGCAGGAGATGGTCGCGGGTCGGATCGGAGGTCATGAGGATGGCCGGAGCGATGCACCAGTCCGGGTGCGCTTGCAGGCGCCTCATGAACTCGAGCCCGTTCAGGTCGGGCAAATTGATGTCGGACAACACCGCCGCGGGCGGAACTTCCGTATCCAGAGTCTGCACCAATGCTTTCGCACTCGCGTAATGCGATACCTGATAGCCAGCCTGCTGGATCAGACGGGAGTAGGCTTTCGCCTCGACCGAGCTGTCTTCTACCAGCACGACCTTCTGGCTCTGGATGTCGAAAATCTCCATATCGTCGGGGCAATTCCTCAGAAGTCGGGGGCTGATGTCTCTCCTGCCGTGATCGTCGATCCGAGAGGGGTTCTTTAGAGAGGCTGACGAGAGGTGGGGGAAAGCCGTATCGGAAGCTCACGCATCGGGCGTGGCGGAGAGCGGTCCGGTGAGATCGCGATACGAGGAAAGCCGGCCGGGAAGAGGTTTGATGAAGAGCGCCCCGGCCGCGCCACCCAGGAATCCGCCTACGTGGCTCAGGAGATCGGCGTTGAAGAGCGATGGAATGACCAGCAGCAGCAGGAATGGCAGCTGGATCCGGCTGGCGCGCCACCGCTCCGGCAGTCGAAGGTGCTTGCGCTCCCGTAGCAAAAAGACGAGCGCGACTCCGAACATTCCCATGATCGCGCCCGAGGCTCCCACGGAGAGCACCGGCTTCTCGCGCGTCAAGGAGAGCAGCGCGCCCGCGATCCCCGCGATCAGATAGAGCAGCAGAGTCCGCTTCCTTCCGTAGTACTCCTCCACGACGGTGCCGCCTCCCGCGAGGGCGATCATGTTCGAAACGATGTGCGCCGCATTCGCATGCAGGAAGAGCGGGATGAAGAGAACGGGCAGCCAACCTTCGAAGAGCTTGCCTCGGAGCGCCTCCGACATTCCCCAGAGTTGCTCCGAGTAATCGGAACGCCAGGCCAGGAACAGAGCAACCGTGATGAGGACGTTGATCGCCATCAGGCTCTCGGTCATCGAAATTCCCGGTCCGCGAAAGAGTCCGAACGGTCCGCGGCGGGGAATCGGCGGCGCGATCTCCTCGATGGGACGCAGATCCTGGCTCGGTCGATAGAGATGGAACACTTCCAGCGAAGCGGCGCGCCTCCATACGCCCTTGGTCCACTGCCGGGACAGCACGAGCGCATCTTCGGGAACGCGGCTCAGGCGGACCCAGTGCGGCCACTGGGCGTCGTGGATCTGGTAGGTCGTGCCGCCGAAGCGGATCCAGGTGTGCTGGAGCGGCAGAAAATGTCCAGGCGGAGGGCCGGCGCCTTCCGTCGCAGGAGGATCACCAACCGGGTGGGCCGACGGATCCGCAGAAGCGAGGGTCCCGTCGCCACGGGCCTCAGGATCCTGGGCGACCGAGCCGGGAGGATGATCTGCGCCGCCATGGACATGCGCGTCTGCTGGATGGTGGGTGACCTCCTGACTCGCACCCGTCTCGGAATCGGGCGCAGCCAGAGGCGCACCGTTCGCTGCGCTTTCGCCGGCGGAGGGAGTGGGGTTGTCCGGGTTCGAGGACGGCGCGCCGGACAGTGCGTCGCCTTGGCGGGTCACGTCTGCCATGATACGGTCTGTCGCTCATGGTAGCACGGCAGCAAGCGGGCCCATGGAACGGCACCGCGATCAAAGTGGCGTTCATCGGAAGCCACGGAGTCGGCAAGACGACCCTGTGCTATGAGATCGCCGCTCGCGTCAAACGCAGCGATCTCCGGGTCGACATGGTCAAGGAAGTCGCCCGGAAGTGCCCCCTCCCGATCAATAAGGAAAGCACGATCGACGCCCAGGCGTGGATCCTCCACACCCAGATTGCGATGGAGATCGAGGTCAGCTCCGACCACGACGTCGTGGTTTGCGATCGTTCCGTGCTCGACAACTACGCCTATCTCGTCGCCACCGCGGGCCGTCAGACGTTCTATGACCTGCTCGTGCAAACGTGGATGCCGACCTACGATCTGACGGTCTGGGCTCCCATCACGGAGACTCCGCGGTTCGATGGAACACGGGACACCGATCGCCTCTTCCAGGAACGGATCGATCGGCTGATCAGCGATCTGGTCGTCGACTTCGGAGTCTCGCCACTGCGCCTCCATGGGATCGATCGTTCGCAATGGGTCGACACCGTCATGCGTGCGCTCCCGATCCGCGAGCTGCAACTACCACTCTTCGAAGACGAGGAACCCGCGTGAGCCGATTCACTCCCCATCTGTTCCTGCTGACCGCGCTCGTAAGCAACGCGGCGGCGAACGTCCTGATCAAGTACGCGATGACGCGGGGGGAGCCGCTGCCGGCAGGAGCCTCGCTCATGACCCGGCTCCTCGCAGTGATGAGCCCTCTGTTCGTGCTCGGAGTGGCGCTGTTCGGGCTCAATCTGGTGTTCTACTCGATGGCTCTGCGAACGTTTCGCATTTCCCTCGCATATCCGGTGATGGTGTCGGGGGGATACTGCCTCATCCTCATCGCGGGCTGGTTCCTCTTCCACGAGCGCATGAGCCTCGTCCAGTACGGCGGAATCGCGTTGATTCTTTCCGGGATCTGGCTGGTCGTGCGCTGAAGCCCTCCTGAGCGGTCGTGCAGATCGGATGTCTCGACGGGCCGCATCCTCCGTATAGAATGACGGCGGGGCGGAAGGAGCAACTTGGCAGACGCACTCGGCGGCGGCCGGCCGGGCGAACAGTTCAGGAACGACGAGGAACCACCGCGAAGCGAACCGGATCGGGCTGGATCGGTCGCGTCGCCCTCATCTTCCGTGCGGGAGCGAGTCGGATCGTCGAAGGGTGGAGGAGGGAGCTTCGTCCGCCGGTGGCTGCTGCGGGTTGGAATCGTCCTCCTTTTCGTCTTCCTCGTCGTCATCGCCGGAGTCTGGACCTGGATCCGCATTCCCGAGAGCGGGTCGCGCCAGCAGGTTCTCTTCTACACCGCTCCGACGTCGCTCGACGCGGGGAGTCGCCTGGAGCGCGGCGAGCTTCTCGGACGACTGCAACGGCTCGGATACCAGGAGGTCGAGGGCACTCCAGGCCCGGGGCAATATCGCGCCGAATCCGCCCTCTTCGCGATCCATCTCCAACCGTTCACGTATCCGGAGGGAGTGCTCCCGTCGTCTTCGGGGGAGGTCGACTTTCCCGGCGCCCTCGTGGAGATCTCGCTCGGATCGGGGACGGTGGCGGAGCTGATCGCTCACGATACGCCGGTGCCGGCGGAGCAGCTGTGCCTCGAGCCTGAGCGGATCGCCGGATTCGAAGGGGCGACCGGTGCGGTGCTCGATCCGATCCGGCTCCATGCCGCTCCTCCGCTCCTCGTCGAGACGCTGATCGAGATCGAGGATCGGCGGTTCCACCATCATCTCGGGGTCGATCCGATCGGAATCGCTCGGGCTCTGCTCGCGAACATTCGCGAGAAGGGCGAAGTGGTCGAGGGAGGATCCACCTTGACCCAGCAGCTCGCGCGCTCGCTCTTCCTCGACAATCGCAAGACCCTTCCTCGCAAAATCATCGAAGCGTTCCTCGCGGTCGGGCTGGAGCTGAAGTATTCCAAGGAGGAGATCCTCGAGGCGTATCTCAACGCGGTCTACTGGGGCCATTGGGGGACGTTCGAGATTCGGGGCGCGCGCGAGGCAGCCCGCTACTATTTGGGCACGGAGCTGGAGGAGGCCGACGCGGCCGGAATCGCGCTCCTGGTCGGGCTCATCCACGCGCCGAACGCCGTCTCGCCCTTCCGCAATCAGGAGAGGGCGCAGCAGCGGCGCGATCTCGTCCTGCGCATCATGCACGAGAGAGGCGCCCTCACCGCCGAGGAGCTCGAACAGGCGCTCGCCACTCCGATTCCCGATCAGGAGCCGCCCCAACGCACCGGCGACGCCGCCTACTTCCTCGATGCGGCGCGGCGTGAGATCGAGTCACGCGGATCGAAGAGCTGGCTCGAGCGGCCTGGGACGCGCATCTTCACCACGCTCGACTACCGCGATCAATCCGCCGCGGTGAGCGCGATTTCGCGCGGCCTGCAGGATCTGGAGTCGAAGTATCCCCGCCTGCGCCGGGAGAATGATCCACTGCAAGCGTCCGCGGTCGTGCTCGATCCCGCGAGCGGCGAGGTGCGCGCTCTGGTCGGGGGGCGTGATTATCGGGATTCCCCCTTCGACCGCGCCTCGATCGCGCGGCGCCAACCCGGTTCGCTCTTCAAACCGATCGTCTATGTGACCGCGCTGGCGCATCGCGAACGGAAGATCTCTGAGGAAGAACTGGATCGACGGGAAGCTCGCGAGAGAGAGGAGCGCGAGCGACTGTCCAGGGAGATGGAGCGAGATCGGAGGATACGGGGCAGACGCGGCCGCGACAGCCGCCGCTCTCGGATGCGCGAAGAGCGGCTGCGCGAGCAACGGCGCGACAGCTATTGGACCCCGGTCAGCTTGATCGAGGACGAGCCGCTGGAAGTCGTCTCGGGAGGGCGCCGGTGGACGCCGCAAAACTATGACAAGGAGTTCCGCGGCACCGTGACTTTGCGGCAGGCGTTGGAGCAGTCGCTCAACGTCCCCACCGTGCGCGTCGCGCAGGAGGTGGGGATCGAGCGCATCGTGGAAACGGCGCACGCGCTCGGGATCGAAAGTCCCCTCGAAGCGGTGCCCTCCCTCGCGCTCGGCACCTCCGAAGTCTCCCTTCTCGAAATCAGCTCGGCCTACGGAGCCCTGGCCAATCGCGGAACGCCCCAGCCTGCGACGTTCCTGCGCGCGGTCCAAGGGCCGGCGGGAGAGCGTCTGGATCTCGCCGATCTGGAATCAGCGGAGGGGATCGGTCCAGCGGAGGCCTACCTGATCACCGCGCTCATGGAGGGGGTGGTTGATCGCGGGACCGGCGCCAGCGCGCGTTCTTCCGGAGTTCGCGGAGCGATCGCGGGCAAGACGGGCACGACCGACGACTTTCGTGACGCCTGGTTCGTCGGCTTCTCTCCCGATCGGGTGGCCGGTGTCTGGGTCGGGTTCGACAAGAGCGGCCGGGTCGGCCTCTCGGGCGCACGCGCCGCGCTTCCGATGTGGAGCGCGCTCATGAAATCGATCCAGCCTCCTGCGGGCGACGGGTCGTTCGAGCGGCCCCCGGAGGTGGTGACCGCGGAGGTGGAC
>CAMPIC010000004.1 GCA_946886185.1 uncultured bacterium | reverse complement strand
CGCCGGCACCGACCTGGAAGTGGTGTTCCAGCCCGATCCCTGCGTCTATGACGGGCGCTACGCGAACAACGGATGGCTGCAGGAGCTGCCCGAGTTCTTGACCAAGGTGACGTGGGACAACGTCGCGCAAATGGGCCCCTCCACGGCGCGGCAGCTCGGGGTCTCGACGGGCGATCTCATTCGCATCGAGAAGGATGGCCGCGCAATCGAAGTCGCGGTGTGTCTCACTCCGGGGATCGCGCCGCGCTCGATCGTCTTGACGCTCGGCTACGGGCGTACCGTGTGCGGTCGGGTCGGGACCGGCACCGGCTTCGACGTCTATCCCCTGCGCGCTTCCGACTCGCTCCACCAGCTCACGGGAGTCACCGTGAGCAAGGTCGGCACCTACTCGCTCTCGACCACGCAGGACCATTTCCCGCTCGATCCGACCGGAGCCGCGGGCACGCAGCACCGCTTGCACGAGCTGGTGCGGCAAGCGTCACTCCAGGAGACGGTGAGCGGCGGAGCAGCCCACAATGGCGGCACCGGCCACGGCGCCCCCGGCGGCGCGCACGGCGATGCGAACGTGGAGCATGGCGATGCGAGCGGCGCTCACGGCGGGGTCAACGGCACGCACGGGGAAGTGGATGCGGCGGGTCACGCGGGTCATCCTCCCGTGATCCCCTTGTGGGACGAGCATGCCTACGACGCATACAAGTGGGGCATGGCGATCGACCTCGGCGCCTGCACCGGCTGCAACGCGTGTGTGATCGCCTGCCAGTCGGAGAACAACATCCCGATCGTGGGCAAGGAGCAGGTGAAGCGCGGCCGCGAGATGCACTGGATCCGGATCGATCGCTACTTCTCCGGCAGTCCGGACGATCCAGACCTCGTCCTGCAGCCGGTCACGTGCCATCACTGCGAGAACGCCCCTTGCGAGCAGGTGTGCCCGGTCGCGGCGACCACGCACAGCCACGAGGGCCTCAACGACATGACCTACAACCGTTGCATCGGCACTCGCTACTGCCAGAACAACTGCCCGTACAAGGTGCGACGGTTCAACTTCTTCGCGTACAACCACGAGCTCACCATGACGGAGCGGATGGTGAAGAACCCCGACGTCACGATGCGCGGACGCGGGGTCATGGAGAAGTGCAGCTTCTGCGTCCAGCGGATCGCAGAGGTCCGGATCAGCGCCAAGAACGAGAAGCGTCCCATCCACGACGGCGAGATCGTTCCGGCGTGCGCTCAGGCGTGCCCGACGCGCGCGATCACGTTCGGCGATCTCAACGACCCGAACAGCCAGGTGCGCAAACAGCATGACGATCCGCGCGCCTACGCGATGCTCGACGCCGAGCTCTATACGAAGCCGCGCCTGCACTACCTGACGCGAGTCCGCAATCCACACCCGGCTCTCGCCTCATCTCCCGGTGGGGACACGGACGGAGAACATCACGGCTGATCTGGCCGGGGAACAGGAATGAAGCAGAACCAGGAAATTCAGGACCAGCTCGGTCGCCCGCCACTGGTCATCGGAGGCTACGACTTCCACGCGGTGACCGAAGCGGTCTGCCAGGTGGTGGAGCGGCCGCGCCCTCCGATCGGCTGGTACATCGTCTTCACGATTTCGGCGGCGGCCATGACGATGATGATGGTGATGATCGCCTGGCTCTTCTGGAAAGGGATCGGGGTCTGGGGAGTCAACCAGCCGGTGGGCTGGGGCTACGCGATCGTGAACTTCGTCTTCTGGGTCGGGATCGGGCACGCCGGCACGCTCATCTCCGCGATCCTCTTCCTCTTCCGCCAACGGTGGCGCACCTCGATCAACCGCTTCGCGGAAGCGATGACGATCTTCGCGGTCATCTGCGCGCTCATCTTCCCCGGCATCCACGTGGGACGTCCCTGGCTGGTCTGGTGGATGTTCCCGTTGCCCTACGCGCAGAACATCTGGCCCAACTTCCGCAGCCCGCTGCTCTGGGACGTGTTCGCGGTCGGTACCTACTTCACGGTTTCGCTGCTCTTTTGGTACGTGGGGTTGATTCCCGACCTCGCCACGGTGCGCGACCGCGCCAAGAGCAATCTGCGCAAAGTCCTCTACGGGATCTTCGCGCTCGGCTGGCGGGGATCGCACCGGCACTGGCATCGCTATGAAGTCGCCTACCTGATCCTGGCGGGCCTCGCCACCCCGCTCGTGCTCTCGGTGCACTCGGTGGTGTCGTTCGACTTCGCCACCTCCCAGATCCCGGGCTGGCACACCACCATCTTCCCTCCTTATTTCGTGGCCGGCGCGATCTACAGCGGGTTCGCCATGGTCATGACCTTGATGATTCCCTCGCGGGAGTTCTTCGGTCTCAAGAACCTCGTGACGATGCGGCATCTCGAGAACATGAACCGGATCATGCTCGCGACCGGAATGATGGTGGGCTACGCCTACGGGATCGAGTTCTTCATCTCCTGGTACAGCGGAAACCACTTCGAGAAGTTCACGTTCATCAACCGCGCGCTCGGCCCGTACGCCTGGGCCTACTGGACCATGGTGAGCTGCAACGTGCTCTCGCCGCAGATCTTCTGGTTCCGGAGCATGCGCCGGAACATCCCGGTGATGTTCGCGGTCTCGATCTTCGTCAACATCGGAATGTGGTACGAGCGCTTCGTGATCGTGATCACCTCGCTCAGTCGCGACTTCCTCCCGTCTTCGTGGGGCTACTACAAACCGACCTGGGTGGATGTGATGACGTTGATCGGAAGCTTCGGGCTCTTCCTCACCCTCTTCATGCTCTTCATCCGCTTCCTTCCGATGGTGGCGATCTCGGAGGTGAAGGGGGTGATGCCGCAGGCGCATCCGAGCCATGGCCCCAAGCATGACCATGCGCCGATGCGCCCGGCGCCCGGCCTCGCGGGAGGAGGAACACAATGAATGTCGCTCCCCAGGAGGTGTCCGCCGAGGGCACGCTGTTCGGCTATCTCGTGGAGTTCGAGACGGTCGATCAGATCTTGCACGCGGCGGAAAAAGTGCGCGATGCGGGGTTCACCCGCTGGGACGTGCACACTCCATTTCCGGTCCACGGGATGGACCGCGCCATGGGGATTCGTTACACCAAGCTCCCGATTCTCGCGCTCCTGGGCGGCTTGTTCGGGATGGGCGCGGCGGTGCTCATGCAGTGGTGGATGAACGCGGTCGACTATCCGTACATCATCAGCGGCAAGCCGTTCTTCAGCCTGCCGGCGAATGTCCCGATCATCTTCGAGCTCACCGTGCTCTTCAGCGCGCTCACGACCGTGTTCGGGATGCTGGGGATGAATCAGCTTCCTACGTGGCGGCATGGAGTGTTCAGCAGCGAGCGCTTCCTGCGCGCGAGCGATGACCGCTTCTTCCTCAGCATCGAAGCGAGCGATCCGCGCTTCCATCAGCGCGACACGGCGACGTTCATGGCCCAGCTGGGCGGTTCCGAGGTGGAGGCGCTCCATCCATGATGGACAATCTGTCCCGCATGACTCGCGATCTTCCGAAGTGGGCGTTGCCCATGCTCGCGATCCTGGTAGCGCTCACCCTGGTGCCGATCGTGCTGATCGCGAAAGCGCGCTCGACCCAGTTCCGGGAGCCGAGGGTCCACCTCATTCCGGACATGGACCAGCAGTTCAAGTACAAGTCGCAGGCGTTCAATCCGGTCTTTGCGGATGGGCGCGCCATGCGCCTTCCGGTCGAGGGGACGGTGGCGCGGGGCGAGCTCATGAACGACGATCACCTCTATCGGGGAATCGTCGACGGACAGTGGGCCACCACCTTCCCCGTGGCGGTGACGTCGGGACTGCTGGAACGCGGGCAGCAACGGTTCGGAATCTACTGCAGCCCGTGTCATGGCCTCTCCGGAGAGGGAGACGGCGTGGTGGCGTATCGCGCCGACATGCTGCAGATGGCGATGTGGGTGCCTCCGGCCTCCTTGCACACCGATCTGGTGCGGGAGCGGCCGGTGGGACATCTCTTCAACACCATCACGCACGGGATTCGCACCATGCCTCCCTATGCGGCGCAGATCCCGGTGGGCGATCGCTGGGCGATCGTCGCCTACATTCGGGCTCTCCAGCGCAGTCAGAATGCGACGTTGGACGATGTCCCTCCGGACATGAAATCGACCCTGCGATAGAGGCCCGACAGAGGAGCCACGAGGTGGAGATGCACGCCAACGGGAAGAACTTGGAGCTCGGCGAGATCGGCACTCGCCTGAGTCGGATCGGGCTGGGCGTCGGAGTCGTCGCGCTGGTCCTGGCGGCCGTCTTCGGCCTGGCCGGAGGCGACTCCACCCGATTTTTCCAGGCGTATCTCGTGAACTATCTCTTTTTCCTGAGCCTCGCGCTGGGAGGGTTCTTTTTCATCATCGTGAATCATCTCTCCGGCGCCACCTGGACCGTGGTGGTGCGGCGGCTCGCCGAGGCGATCAGCTCCAATCTGTGGCTGATGGCCATCCTGTTCATCCCGGTGATCCTGGGGATGGGGCACCTCTACGAGTGGACGCACGCTGACGTGGTGGCGGCCGATCCGCTCCTCGCCGGCAAGCGCCCGTATCTGAACACCACCTTCTTCCTCATCCGCGCCGTCATCTATTTCGCCATCTGGGTCGGCTTCGCGGAATGGTTCGCCCGCCAGTCGCGCCGCCAGGACGAGACGGGCGAAGTCGGGATCACCGTGCGCATGGAACGGGTCTCGGCCCCGGCCGTCATCCTCTTCGCGCTCACCGTGACCTTCGCGGCCTTCGACTGGGTGATGTCGCTCAATCCGCACTGGTTCAGCACCATCTTCGGGGTGTACTTCTTCGCCGGGAGCATGTTCGGATTCTTCGCACTGCTGCCGATCATCGTCCTCTTCTGCCAGCGGGTCGGGCGGCTCCGCGACGCGATCACTCCGGAGCACTACTACGACCTGGGTAAGTGGATGTTCGCATTCGTGGTTTTTTGGGCGTACATCGGGTTCGCGCAGTACATGCTCATCTGGTATGCGAACATCCCGGAAGAGACCGTCTGGTACGCGGCCCGGCAGAATGGCGGATGGGGGAAGATCAGCGTGCTCATGATCTTCGGGCACTTCTTCATCCCGTTCTTCGGCCTGCTGCCTCGCACGATCAAGAAGACGCCCGCCACCCTCCTCTTCTGGGCGGTGTGGATGCTGTTGATGCACTGGTTCGATCTGTTCTGGATGACGATGCCGCACACCAGCCCGGACCGGATTCCCTGGAGCGTGCTCGATCTGCTCTGCTTCCTGGGAATCGGGGGACTGTTCCTGGGAGTGGCTGCGCTCCGGCTCAAGGGGGCGGCGCTCCTGCCGGTGCGCGATCCGCGCCTCCCCGATTCGCTGGCTTTCGAGAATTCGTGAGGTCAACGCAATGGCGGTACGAACGGAAGAAGGCGCCGATCCGAATGCCCAATGGACGATCCTGATCGGGATCGTGGGAGCGATTCTCACCTTCGCGATCATCGTCGCGCTCCAGGTCTTGTTCCACCGGGTGAACGATGAAGAGATCGCGCGGAAGTCGGCGATGCCGAACGAGGATCTGGTGCGCATCCGAACGGCGCAGCTGGAGCATCTGAACTCGTATCGATACCTCGATCAGGCCGCAGGTCGCGTGGCGATTCCGATCGATCGCGCCAAAGAGATCGTCCTGGTCGAGATGAACGAGTCGAAGTAGGGGGGCGGAAAGGTCTTACCATGCGTTGCTCTTCGCTACTCGCCGGCCTCTTCCTGATCGCCGCCGGCCCGGCAGGCGCTCAGGTCGTGACCGACTTGCCGAAAGAGCTGGACGGCGTCGCGGTCGTCGAGCACCGGAACGAAATGCTTCCGCTCGACCTGGAGTTCGTGGACGAGAGCGGCGCTACCGTCCGCCTCGGAGACTACTTCGGCGGAGACCGCCCGGTGCTCCTGACCCTCAACTATTACGGATGTCCGATGCTGTGCGGGCTCCAGCTCAACGGGATGGTGGACGCGTTCCGCCAAATGGACTGGATTCCCGGTGAGCAGTTCGAGGTCGTGACGGTGAGCATCGATCCACGCGAGACGCCGAAGCTCGCCGAGCTGAAGAAGCAGAACTATCTGAACGCTTACGGGAAGCCGGAGGCGGCCGCGGGCTGGCACTTTCTGACCGGCCGGCAGCCCCAGATCGATTCTCTCGCCGCGGCGACGGGGTTCGAGTACGAATACCTGGAAGAGTCGGGGGAGTACTCGCACGCCGCCGTGGCCTACGTGGCGACGCCCGAAGGCAGGCTCTCGCGGTATCTCTACGGCGTGGTCTACGAGCCCAAGACGTTGCGATTTTCGTTGGTCGAGGCGGGCGAGGGCCGGATCGGCACCGCGCTCGACCAGATCCTCTTGTATTGCTTTCACTATGACGCCTCAGCCGGTCGCTACACGCCGGTCGTGATGAACATCATGCGGACCGGGGCATTGCTGAGCGCGGTCATCCTCGCCACCCTCCTGAGCGCATTCTGGTTCTGGGAGCAAAGGCGCAAGCGTATGACCACCGTGGGAGTTGAGCTTTGATCGCGTTTCTCGCCAGCCCGTTCTACATGCCTCCCGCAGCCTCGGCATACGCGGAGCACCTCAATTTCATCTTCGATTTCGTGCTCTGGGTGAGCGTGTTCTTCTTCGTCCTCATCATCGGATTGATGGTGCTGTTCATCACGCGCTATCGGGTGCGGGATCTGGGCGATACCGGGCCGAACATCTACCACAACACTCCGCTGGAAGCGGCCTGGACGATCATCCCGATCATCCTGGTCGCGATCATGTTCTGGCTGGGATTCCAGGGTTACATGGACATGGCGACGCCGCCCGCCAACGCCTATCAGGTCCAGGTTACCGGGCAAAAGTGGAAGTGGGACTTCATCTACCCGAACGGGCACGTCTCCGACACGCTGCACGTTCCGGTCGACCGCCCCGTTACCTTGACCATGACCTCGGTGGACGTGATCCACGCGATGTACATCCCGGCGTTTCGGACCAAGGCCGACGTGATGCCGGGCCGGTATGCCCACATCTGGTTCCAGGCGAAGGAGACGGGCACGTTTCCGATCTACTGCGCGGAGTATTGCGGAACCAACCACTCCGCGATGCTCAGCGCGACCTGGGTGAATCCCGGCGTCGGAGTCGAGACGAGGCTGGAGGAGGCCGAGCCCTCGAGCTAGAGCATGTCGCCGGACGAGGCGGGCGCGAGGCTCTATGCCCAACGCGGCTGCGAGCAGTGCCACTCCACCGACGGAAGCGCACGCATCGGCCCCAGTTTCGCAGGATTGTGGGGGCATTCGGTGACCTTCCAAGACGGAAGTACGCGTACCGTGGACGAGAACTATGTGCGACAGTCGATTCTGGAGCCCCAGTCCCAGGTGGTCCTCGGCTACGAGCCCGTGATGCCGACGTTCCAGGGACGGCTCAAAGACCCCGAAATCAACGCATTGATCGCGTATATCCAGAGTCTGGGGAACTAGGTTCCTGGATCCCGGACCGGAAGCGAGGCAGTCATGAGCACCACCACCACCGCGAGCACCCGGCTGAGCTATTTGCAGGAGCCGAAGGGGATCGTGTCGTGGCTCACCACGCTCGATCACAAACGGATCGGCGTCCTCTATCTCATTTCCATCTGCGCGTCGTTCCTGATCGGCGGCGTGATGGCGCTGCTCGTGCGCACCGAGCTCCTGAATCCCGGTCACACGATCGTCGACGCGGACACCTACAACCAGTTCTTCACGCTGCACGGCGCGATCATGGTGTTCCTCTTCGTGATCCCCGGGATCCCGGCGGCGCTCGGAAACTTCGTGCTCCCGCTCATGTTGGGGGCGAAGGACGTGGCGTTCCCGAGGCTGAATCTGACCAGCTGGTACCTGTGGGTGATCGGGTCGGTCTTCGCGGTGGTCGCGATCATGCGTGGCGGCGTCGATACCGGGTGGACCTTCTACACTCCCTACAGCACCGACACCTCCACCCAGGTCACGAACATGACGTTGGCGGTGTTCATCCTGGGTTTCAGCTCGATCCTGACCGGGCTCAACTTCATCGTCACGATCCACAAGCTGCGCCCGCACGGCATGACCTGGTTCCGCATGCCGCTGTTCCTCTGGGCTCTCTACGCGACGGCGATCATGCAGGTGCTCGCGACTCCGGTGCTCGGGATCACGCTCCTGCTGCTGGTCGCGGAACGCACCATGGGCGTGGGGATCTTCGACCCCGCTCTGGGAGGAGATCCGCTCCTCTACCAGCACTTCTTCTGGTTCTACTCCCATCCGGCGGTCTACATCATGATCCTTCCCGCCATGGGCGTGATGAGCGAGCTCATCTCCACGCACAGCCGCAAGACCATCTTCGGATATCAGGCGGTGGCGCTGAGCTCGGTCGCGATCGCGCTCTTCAGCTTCCTCGTCTGGGGACACCACATGTTCACGGCGATGTCGCCGATGGCGAACACGATCTTCTCCGCCCTCACCTTCAGCGTCTCGATCCCCTCCGCCGTCAAGGTGTTCAACTGGATTGCGACGCTCCACAAAGGTTCGATCCGGCTCACCACGCCGATGATCTACGCGCTCTCCTTCATCTTCCTCTTCGGGATCGGGGGACTGACGGGGCTGTTCCTGGGAACGCTCGCGATCGACATCCACCTGCACGACACCTACTTCATCGTCGCCCACTTCCATTACGTGATGTTCGGCGGGACGGTGATCGCGTTCCTGGGCGGGCTCTTCCACTGGTGGCCCAAGATGTTCGGGCGGATGTACAACGAAGCTCCGGCCCGTATCGGCGCGCTTTTGATCTTCCTGGGATTCAACATGACGTTCTTCACCCAGTTCATCATGGGCAGCCAGGGGATGCCGCGCCGCTACTACGACTATCCGGCGGAGTTCTCGGCGTACCATCAGTTCTCAACCTTCGGTTCCTATCTGATGGCGCTCGGATTCTTCATCACGGCGGGCGTGCTCATCCACTCTCTCGTCGCGGGAAAGCGCGCGGTGGAGAATCCCTGGGGAGCGGCGACCCTGGAGTGGAGGACCGCGACTCCTCCGATCGTGGAGAACTTCGAGGAGACGCCGGACGCGAACGAGCCCTACGACTATTCCGTCAACCGATACAATCCGCAGACCGGCAACTTCGACTACGTGGGACCGCAGACGGGAAGCGGCCATCACACGCGGAGAGCCGGCCTCGCCGGCGCGGAGTCCCACTCGTGAGCGATACGGTTCAGGCCCCGGTAGGCAGGAAGGACCCCAGCAGAGTGTCCGAGCACCATCATCCGTCCTATCTGGGACACCACTACGAGACGCCGGAACAGCAGTTCGACTCGGGCAAGCTCGGAATGTGGCTCTTCCTCGCGACCGAGCTCCTGCTTTTCTCCGGGCTCTTCTGCGCGTACTCGATCTACCGGGCGCACCATCCCGAGGTCTTCATCTACGCCCACCAGTTCCTGGACAAGAAGCTGGGAGCGATCAACACCGTCATCCTCATCACGAGCAGCTTCACCATGGCGATGGGGGTGCGCGCAGCGATGCTGGGTCAGCGGAAGATGACCAGCATCTATTTGCTGCTCACCCTGCTCGGCGCGTTCGGCTTCCTGGGCGTCAAGGCGGTGGAATACGAGTCGAAGTGGAAGCACGGGTTGCTCTGGGGAACGCATTACCAGCCCGCCGAGCATCATGAAGAGGAGGCAGCCGAGGACCACGGGATGACGGAAGGCGCAGCAGCGGACGCCTCGCACCAGTCGGAAGGGTACGTGGCCGGTTCGGATGCGCCGCACCCCGCGCTCCACGACGCGGCGGAAGGATCGGCAGGCTCGACTCCGGCTCAATCGCAGGCGATCGTGCCCGGTCATGGAGAGGCCACCGGAACCGCGGAGCAACCCGCCGGTCTTCAAGTCGAGCGGAGCACCTTACCTCCTCCGGCGCTCTCGCCGGTCGGTCTGGCCAAGGCGCAAACGTCGGCGGATCATCATGACGGCCCGGTCCCGAAGAACGTCCACATCTTCTTCGGGATCTACTTCCTCATGACCGGTCTGCACGGAATCCACGTCATCGCGGGAATGATCGCGATCGTCTGGGCTCTGATACGGAACATGCGCGGGCATTTCTCCACCGAGTACTCGACGCCGGTCGATCTGGTCGGACTCTACTGGCACCTCGTCGACCTGGTCTGGATCTTCCTGTTCCCGCTTCTCTATCTCATTCACTAGAGGAATCGAATCGTCATGGCGAACAGCTCGCACTCGGAACACGCGCACTCCGCGCCCGGACACATCGTCAGCCCGCTCTTCCTCGGGGGAGTGCTGGCCGCGCTGCTGGTCCTGACCTTCGTGACCGTCGCCATCACCTGGGTCGATCTCGGCAAGCTCAATCTGTGGGCTGCGATGATCATCGCCGTGATCAAGGCCTCGCTCGTCGTGCTGTTCTTCATGCATCTCTACTGGGACAAGCCGATCATCGGGATCGTCTTCATCTTTTCGCTGCTCCTGGCGGCGCTCTTCGTCGGACTTTCGATGGTCGATACGACCCAGTGGCTTCCCGCGCAGATTCCGGGCTACGCTCCGAAGGTCAATCCGTAGCTGGTGGCGCTCTGTCGCCGGCTCCGAGCCGGCGAGGCGGGCGCGATGGATCAGAAGCCAGACAAACCGCAAGGACGGTTCAGCTTGCTCGAAACCGGAGGCGGCCCCGATCGGGGCCAGGTCAACCCTCCCGGCACGGGCGCGCTCGGGCTCTGGGTGTTCCTGGCCGCGCTCTCCATGCTCTTCGTGGCGAGCCTTTTCGGATATTTCTACATCCGCTTCAGCGCGGACCAATGGCCCCCGCCTGGAATGCCGCATCTTCCTCGCGGGCTCTGGATCAGCACGGTCGTGCTGGTGACCTGCAGCGCCACGGCGCATCTTGCCCTGGCAGCGATCCGCCGGGACGACTCGAAGCGTCTGGTGCAGATGCTCATCGCCACCTTCGCGCTCGGGCTCCTCTTCCTCGCGCTGCAGATTTGGAACTACCTCACCCTGGCGCGCGCGGAGTTGACCGCGAAAACGAACCTCTACGGGTTCACCTTCTACATGATGACCGGCCTTCACGCGGCGCACGTGATCGGGGGGCTGATTCCACTCGCCATCACGCTCATGCGCGCGCGATCCGGCCGGTACACGTCGTTCTTCCACGGCGGCGTGCGCAACGTGGTGCTCTATTGGCACTTCCTCGACGTGGTGTGGATCGTGGTCTTCGCCTGCCTGCTCGCGGGGAGCTAGCTACTCCTCGAGGCGGCGGGAGATGCGGTGCACCGGCACAGCGGCGATCAATTTCCAGAACCTCCGGGAGCGGGCTTCGGCCCGGCTCAACACCGCCCCCGCCCCGCGGCCCGTCAGGAGATCGAGCGCCTGATGGATGGTGTCGATGGCATAGACATGGAAGCGTCCTTGCGCCGCTGCCTCGACCAAATCTGGACGCAGCATCAGCTCTCCGGCATTGCCCGTAGGGATGATCACTCCCTGAGTCCCGGTAAGCCCGTGGTCGCTGCAGACGTCGAAGAACCCCTCGATCTTCTCGTTCACGCCGCCCACCGGGAGGATGGTTCCGAACTGGTCGGTGGCGCCCGTCATGGCGAGATCCTGCCGCAGCGGCACGCGGGAAAGCGCGCTCAGCAAACAGCAGGTCTCCGCGCCGGACGCGGAGTCTCCGTCGATTCCACCATAGCTTTGCTCGAAGGCGAGCGAAGCGTCGAGTGCGATCGGATGCTTGCAGGCAAGGAGGCTCCGCAGCAGCCCTTCCAGGATGAAGAACGCTTTGGTGTGGATCGATCCGGAGAGGTCCGCCTTCCTCTCCACATTGATGAATCCGGCATTGCCCGGTCCGACCGTCGCGGTGATGCGAGCGGGAAATCCGGAGGTGAGCTGTCCATACTGCATCACCGCCAGACCATTGACCTGGCCGATGACCGACCCGGTCGTCTCGATCCGGATCGTTCCGCGCGCGACCAGCTCTCGAAACTGGCGCGACGGCAGGTCGGCCCGCCGTTTCGTGCGCCGCACGGTTTCGGTAACGTGATCTCCCGTCACCACCGGTGCGCCTTTCTTGCCGGCGACGAAGGAAGCCTCCCGGGCGATATCGGCGAGCCGCCCCATTCGCGCGGTCAGCTTCTCCGGTTGCGCCGCGATGCGCGCCCCATGCTCGACGAGGAACGCCACCGCGCTGCGATCGAAGGGGAGCAATCCCTCTTCCGCCGCCAGCCGCGCGATGGTTCCCGCATAGAAATGCATCGTGGCCTCGTTCCTCGGAACGGCGCCGGCGAACTGGGCCAACACTTTGAAGAGATACCGAAAATCCGGCTCGCGCGCATCGATCGTGGCGAAGAGCTCCGTGTCGCCGATCAGCACCACCTTGAGCTGGACCGGGATCGGCTCCGGTTTCAGGTGGATCGCAGGGCCACTGTTCGATTCGAAAGGCGCGATCTCGATCAGGTTCGAGCGGAGCGTCCGCATGAGCGTGCGCCAGGCGGACATGTCTTTGAGGAGCTCATGCACGTCGAGGATCAGATAGCCGCCGTCGGCCCGCAGGAGCGCTCCCGCGCGGATCGATAGGTGATCCGCTTGCGGAGCCTGCCCTTCTGCATACTCCAGATCGATGCCTCCCGCGAGGCTGGCCGCGGTCGGGGCAGTCTCGACGATCACGGGGCACTCGTCGCCGCTGTCGTGCACGTTCACCACGTTGACCCGGTAGCGCCGCGTGGTCTGGATCTTGGGCCACCCGCGCGCGAGCTCCTGCACCACGTCGTCGACGACCGCGGACAGATAGGAACGGATCGGCGCGTCGGGAAGCGCGTCCAGGATTCTGCGCACGCGCGTTCCCAGGCGCCGTCGCGCCGCCTCGTCGATGACCGCGCGGGTTTGCCGCGAGAGCGCCGCGGTGATCTGCTGCACTTTCTCGCCGAGATCGTCGAGCCGGTTCTGGTAGCGTTCCAGCTCCGCGTGGATCCGCCCGACATCCTCCTTGCTGATGCGCCCGTCCGCTCGCCTCTCTTCGAGCTCTTCCGGCGGAACCGGGTGCCCCTCCAAAACCGGATAGACGGTGGGGCGCGCGTCGGCTCCGTCCTCGAGCGCGACGAGCGCGAATCCATGCTGTCCCATCTCCTGCTCGAGGGGAGCGAGCAGCTTCTGGATCTGCGCGGTGGATGCCTTTCGCACCGCGGCGATCCGTTCCTGGATCGGTCCTGACGTGAGCAGCCCGGGCAGGCGCGTGCCGATGAAGTCGGCCAGATCGTCGACCAGGTCCGCGAACAGCTTTCCCTTTCCGCGCGGGAGGTTGAGCAGCATCGGCTGCATCGGATCCTTGAAGTTCCGCACGTAGCAGCGGTCCACCACGTTCGGGCAGGTGGGATGGATCTCCTCGAGGATCCGGCGCACCATCGTCATGCGGCCGGTTCCGCTCAATCCGCTCACGAAGATGTGCTGGCCGGTGCCCTGGAACTCCAGGCCGAAATGGAGCGCTTCGAGCGCCGACTCCTGTCCGGGAATTCCGGGAGTAGGCTCGATCTCCGCGGTCGTTTCGAACGAGAACTGGCCGGGATCGCACCGCCAACGCAGCTTGTCCGCGGGCAGGGGATTCGGCGCCGGCTGGGGATCCGCGGGGGCGGGCTTGGGCGCGGTGTGGGGATCAGCGGGCATGGGACCTCCGTGCCGCGAGTGTAGGATGCCCGGACTCCGGCCGTCAGCTCGAAGCTGACCGGTGGGCTCGGCTCTGGCGGCGGGTCGCTCCCACGGGATACACTCGTGCAATCGTGTCTCAACCCTCGTTCATTCCCTCGTCTGCTGCGCGATCGCGAGACAGCGACTCCGACCTCCTCTCCCGCTGCGCCCTGGGTGATCGCGAGGCCTGGGGAGGGCTGGTCCATCGATACCAGGAGCTGGTCTGGTCGACCGCGCTCAAGACCGGACTGGGTCCGCCGGACGCGGAGGACGTGTTTCAGGAGGTGTTCCTCGAGCTCTGGCGCTCCGCCTCGCGGATCCGCAACCCGAGCGCGCTTCCTCGATGGCTGCTGGTCGCGACACGGCGCCGGAGTTACAAAGTCGCGGTGCAGCGCCGCCGCATCCTGCCGCAGCTCACGCTCGATTTGATCGATCCGGCCGCGCTTCCGGAGCACGAGGTGATCGCGGCGGAATCTCGAATCGCGCTCGAGCGCGGTCTGGAGAAGATCGACCCTCGCTGCGCGGAGATGCTCCGGGTGCTCTTCTTCAGTCCCGAACCCCCGTCCTACGGCGCACTCTCGAAACAGCTCGGCATCGCGCGCGGCTCCATCGGTCCGATCCGAATTCGCTGCCTGGACCGCCTCCGGCGTGCGCTGGAGGAATGGCAATGAATCCGGGATTGTGCGCTGATCGAACGCATCTTATTGCCGCACAAAGAGTTGGTTGTGCTCATAAAAATCCGGCCCGGACTGTATCCAGAGCGGTGTTCGAAGCCCATTTGGTTGGGGCTGACTGCCTGGATTCGAAACATGCGACCGGCGACGCGAGTTCGCGCGGCAGCGAAAGGGGAGGCAGGATGAGCAGCGTGCGGCATGGTGGTTCGAAGAATACGAAAAGCGTCAGAATCGGTATCGCCGTTTGGATGACGGCGTCGGCATCGATGTGGATCGGATGCGGCATGGAGAGCGTAAGTCCTCCGGATCGCCCGATCGATCCGCACGGTGCGATCGGTGTGACCACCGATCCGATCCCAGTTCCGTACCTGCCCTTGATCGTTCCCAATGAGAACGAGGCGGTCCTCACGCTCACTCTCCAGGCCGATCCGGACCAGATCGCGAGCGAGTATGACATCGAGCTGCTCGACGCCGTCGAGACGCGCGACGGTTGGTTGGGACGCTACGCCAACCCACTCGGAATCGACCCACAGGTCCTCGAAGGCGATCCCGACGTCCTAGCCGCGGATCGCAACATCGAAGTCACGATCGGCGAGGTCCAGACGCTGGTTCTGGGATTTCTCGAGGGAGGTTGGGATCCGGAAACCGCATCCGCCCAGACCTGGATCGGCGATCTGGGTCTTGCCGAAGTCCACCAAGAAGTGACGGGAGACGGCGTGCTGGTCGCGATCCTGGACACGGGAGCGTACGGCGAGCACCCGCTCCTCGATGGACACATCCTGAGGCTCACCGAGGACACCGGGATGGGGTCGGAGGAGTTCCACGACGAGATCGACAACGATGGCGACGGTCAGATCGACGAAGCGTTCGGCCACGGCACGCACGTCGCGGGATGTGTGACGATGGTCGCTCCGGGTGCGACGATCCTTCCGATCAAAGTGATCACCGACGACGGCGTGGGCTGCCTCTGGGACATTCTTCGCGGTATCGAGATCGCGCGCGCCTGGGGAGCGGACGTGATCAGCCTGAGCTTGACTCTCTCGGAGGTGAACCAGTCGATGGAGCGGACTCTCGAGGAGTGCGCCGATGCCGGAATCGCCGTGGTCTGCGCGGCGGGCAATTACGGAAATCGTCACGCGAAGTATCCGGGAACCTCGCCCCATGTCATCGGCGTCGCCTCGATCAGCGCGACCGGCGCGCTTTCCTCATTTTCGGGAGGAGGCTCGGAGATCGACCTCGCCGCGCCCGGCGAAGGGATCCTGAGCGCCTATCCGCGGGCCGAGCTCTGGTATGGGACGGGAACCTCGATGGCCACGCCGATCGTGTCGGGGTGCATCGCCCTCACGATGGAAGCTCTCGGCGAGGCTCCGCTCGATGCCGTTCAGAGCCTGTATCTTGCTTCCGTTCCCATCCAGCCGATGGCTGGAGTGCTGTATGGAAGGGTCGCACCCGCGAGCGCCTTCTGAGGCGATCGTAGACTCGGAGAGGATCCAATCGCTCTGCCCCATCGCATTGCACAGTTGATCGAGAAGGCGCGCGAGGCTGTCTGGCGAAGGCCGAGCGAGGATCTCGTCGAGAGAGTGGCCGGAGCGGAGTTCGATCCGCCGGTCCCGCCGTCGCCGGAGCCACGGGAGCTGGAACTGCACACGGAGGCGGTGCCGGACGTGCGCTCCGGCAGCACTGCTCTGACGGAAGCGAGTGGCGAGATCTTCGCTTCGTTCGAGGGAGGAGAGATCGCCTGCCGGGTCGAAGAGGGCCCGCTCCCGGGCGGATGGTCGGTGCGCGGAACGGCGTGGTTGTCCGATCTCTCACTGCAACCGCTCGCGCTCGAATGGATCGACGGCGATCACGTTCTCTCTTCCATCTCGATCGCGCACGGCGAGCCATTTCGACTCGAAGAAATCGCGGGGAGAGGGTGGCATCTCGAGCTCCGCCTCGGCGACGGGCGCGCGTTCGCGCTGCGCCCGCCCCAGCCGGGCGCCGGGGATGGACGAACCTGAGCGAAGCGCGCGGGGGGAGCGAGCCGAAGGCGGATCCAATCTCCGACCCGCGAGCGCACGTCGACCGCCTCCTCTCGCTCGCGCCCACTTCTGATCTGTTGGAACGTGCGTTTCCCGGGCGCGATCCGGAGACGGCGTTCGCGCAGGCCTATGAGCTTCTGCTCAAGATGTTCTGGAGCGATCCCGCGCGTGCGCTCGCGGCAGTGCGGCACCTTCGCGCGGCGCTGGCCGGATCGAATCTCCGGCGCGATGCGTTGCTCGCGCGCCTCGAAGGACACGGACTCTCGCGAGTCGGGCGTTCCGCGGACGCGGCAGCGCACTACCGCGCGGCGTCCGACCTGTTCGCGCGCGCGGGTGACCAGATCGAACAGGCGCGGACTTCCACTGGATGGTCGTTCGCGCTCGCCTTGGCCGGAAAGCCGGAAGAAGCGGCAACGATCGGGCGTCTAGGCCGCCGGGTTTTGAAGGGGCGAGATCCGGTGCTGGCGGCGCGCATCGAAACGAACGTCGCCACCGGATGGCAGCTGGCGGGACGATTCGATCGCGCCGCCGCTTCGTTCGCAACTGCCTTCTCCGCGTTCACCGGCGCCGGTCTGCGGGCCGACGCCGGACTGGTCGCGCACAATCTCGGAGTGCTCGCCTTCATGACCGGCCGCAATGACGAAGCGGTCGCGCATCTCTCGCGAGCCCTGGAGCTGTTCGGCGACGATCCGGAGTCGACGGTGCTTCCTTCCGCGAACCTGCAGCCTTTGTACAGTCGGACGGTCCTGGCCGCGATCGACTTGACGCGAGGCCATTGGGATGACGGACTGCGAAAGATCGCGGAGCTGCGCGAGGTGTTCGAATCGAGCGGGGACGCGCGCGCACGAGGATGGCTTCATCGAGAATTGGCGTTGTTGTTTTCCTCCCTCGGGGCGTTGGAGGCGGCGGCGCCCGAGGCCGGTGCGGCCATGCGCGTATTCGAGGATGGAGGGCTGGCGCTCGACGCTGCCCATGCCGCGGTCCTCCACGGCCATCTCCTCGCGCGGCAAGGGCGCATCCACGAGGCAGCGCAGCGGCTGGACCAGGCGCGGGAGCAGTTTTCTCGAACGGGAGATCGATGGCAGCTCCACCGACTCGATCTCGAGCAGGCGCGCCTCTGTCTCGTCGCGGGACAGATCGCGGAAGCGCGCGCCTCCCTCCACCGCGCGAAGCACTATCTGCAGCGCACCGATCCGGAAGGCGCAGGAGCGCTCGCGATGGGAATCGCCGCGGAGATCCATCTTCGTGAACGGCGATTTCGTCGCGCCATCGAGAGAGCGTCGGAGAGTTATCGAGCCGCGCGACTCCATCCGAGCACGCTGGAGCGGCCTCGGATCGCACTCGTGGCTGCGCAAGCGCACGCGGCGCTCTCGGAACATCCGGCGGCGATGCGCTGGATGCGGCGCGCCGTGCGCGAGCTGGAGAAGAGCCTCTTTCGATTCGGCTCGCGGCGGATGCGGGTTCTGGTCGGCGGCGCGCGTACGACCGTGTATGTCGCGGCGGTGGACCTCGCGCTCCGCTCCGGCGGGAGGAACGCTCGGCGCACGGCGGTCGAGCTGTTGTCCCGCGCGAGTTCTCCCAACCTGATCGAAAGCATGCGGCAGCGGGGGAGGGGCGGGCTGTCGCGGGACCTGCGCTCGGCGGTGGTAAGGCTGCGCGATGAGATGCTCACCGCCGCGGCGCCTTCTGGCGACGGATCGCGGACGCGCGCCTTCCATGCGCAGATCTCCACACTGCAACGCAAGCTCGACGAGACGGCGCTCCGGCCCGAGATCGTGCGGCGCGCGCTCGACGACCGTCGCTTCGAACGATGGTCGCATCGCCTCGCGGGCCGCGAGCTGACGCTCTTTGATCGCAGCGCCGAGGGAGCGTGGCGGGCGTTTCTGGTGCGGCCGGATCGGAGCGTGCATCTGGTAG
>CAMPIC010000003.1 GCA_946886185.1 uncultured bacterium | reverse complement strand
GCGCAGCACCGACCATGCTTCTGCGGGAATCGCCCCCAGGCGATCCCCGACAGGGGAACCCCCCGCGTTCGCCGCCGGAATTCCGGCGAGCAGAAAGCTCACGACCAAGGCGGAGGTCCGAAACCCGTTCCAGGGACGGGGATAAACGTGTATCGCGTGGAACATGAGACCTCCCGGGCGCCGCGCCGGCACTCGCGACTCGCCAACTCCCGCGTTACCGGACTCAGGCGAGCCGAAACGTCGCGAGACCAGGTTCAATGGTCCGCGCCCGAGGCTCGCAGGGTCAACGCCAATCGATCGACGCGAAGTTCGCCGCCGATCGATGGAGACGCGCTCCGGACCCTTCACGAACTCGGCCGGAGACGCTAGAGTTCGCGACTGCGGGGGCCAAACCTGTACAGGATGTTCGCACTTGCGGGTGCGACTCTCTCACTGGGGAGGAACGATGATCGAGGTGGGAAAGAAGGCCCCGGCCTTTACGCTTACGAATCAGGACGGAGAGAAATGGGCGCTGCGCGATTCGGCGGGCCGCTGGATCGTGGTCTACTTCTATCCGAAGGCAGATACACCCGGATGCACGACGGAAGCCTGTGAGTTCACCGATTCGATCCGGGATTTCACCAATATGGACGCGGAGATCGTAGGGATCAGCCCCGACCCCGTGGCCGCGCTCAAGAAGTTTCACGAGAAGTACTCGCTGCAGGTCACACTCCTCAGTGACCCCACCCGCAACGTTTTGGAGAAGTACGGGGCCTGGGGCACCAAGAAGATGTATGGGCGCGAGACCGAGGGCGTGATCCGCTCCACCGTCTTGATCGATCCCGACGGCAAGGTCGCTCACCACTGGCCCAACGTGCGCGCCAAGGGGCACGCGGAACAGGTCAAGCAAGCCCTGCTCGCGATGCAAGAGTGACCTGTCGCGCGCATCCCCCCTCCGCGCTCAGTCGTCTTTGTTCCCCGAGACTGCAGCCCTGTTCGTTGCCGCAGCCATCCATGCGCTGCGCGGAGGGCCGTTCTCGGCGGCGGCCTTCTCCGAGCGGCTCGGGAGGAATCGTGGATTTCAGTGGCGCCCGGGATGCCGGGCGCGGTATCCTGTCTCCCGGCGTTTGTTTCACGCTGGGGTATCTGCTTTGCACCTTGAATTCCACAACCGGTCCGGTTTCCGCCCTGCTTTTGTGAGCCGAGTGGCCACCGCCTTCGCGGTCACCCTCATGGCGGCCGGACTCCTCCCCCGGGATGCGAGCGCATATCGCGTCGAGCCCAGCTCCGCCTCCAACCGCATCCAGCTCCAGATCGACGATCGTTCCGGCCGATTGACCGGTCCTCTGGAGGTTCGCGCGAGCGCTTCGGCCGGCTGGATCGAAATCCAGAGCGCAGGGGTCCGCGAAGGGGCGGTGCGCGAGATCGAGGTGCAGTTCTCCATTCAGGACGTCGCGATCGGTTCGATCGGTTTCATCGAGATCGTGACTCGCGCCGCTTCCGGTCAGGAGGTCACGCGCACCATTCCTCTGGAAGCGGGACTCGAGGTGGAGGAACTGCAGCGATCGTTCGCGATCGACGAATGCTGCCTCGACCCCTCCGGCCTCGATCCCCACGACCCTTTGACTGACACTCCGTCGCTGCTGGGCAACAGCCCCAATCCGGTCGTGTCCTTGACCCATATCGTGTTCGACCTCGGCCCCGCGGGTGGAGCAGCGTGCCTCAAGCTCTACGACGTCCACGGCCGGCTGCTCCGGACGATTCAAACTCCGCCTCTCTCCTCGGGATTGCACCGCATCACCTGGGACGGGCGCGATGAGCAGGGGCGAGATCTCCCCTCCGGCGTCTACCTCTACACGATGGAGTCTGGCGATTGGACTGCAACGCGCAAGCTTCAGCTGCTGCGATGAGCGTGGCCACCTCGGCTGCGCGCGGCCTTCGTTCCACCTCTTCGCTCACGCTCACGGGCTCTCCCGTGCTCACGAACCCTCGCTTGCGTAGAGGCGTTCCCGGGCTCCAGCAACCTCGCCTGCCCGGGGCCGTTCTCGTGCTCATGGGGCTGCTGGCGAGCCTTCTGGGCCCCACCGGCGCGTTCGCGGATGAGGCACGCTCGACGCGGATCGTCGAGCCGCTCGTGATCGGCGAAGAGCGCTGCACCATCGAGATCGTGGCGGACACGGTCGCCTGCTTCGGATCGAACGTGCTCTTTACCGCCGTTCTCGATTGCGCGGACGGACTCATGATGGCGAACGAGCCGCAGTGGTTCCTCGACGGAGCGCCGGTCGGGACGGGAACCGAAATCGAGCTCCAGCCCGGCCCCGGAGCCCACCTCGTCGAAGTTTCCTGCGGCTCCTGCCAGGACCAGGCGTCGATCGAGATCTCCGTCTGCTCGCAACACATTCATCTCGATGCCGCTTTCTCCAACGATGCCACCGAAGAATCGACCGGCATCTTCCTCGCGCCGCACATCGGGCCGGTAAACGGATTCACCTTCGCCTACATGCGCCATGGGATGCGCCCGTTCACGCTCTCCGCGGACTCCAGCGTGGCATCGGGGAGCTACGCTCTGACGCTGGAGGGGGACGCGATCCTGGACTTGTACACGCCCTCGGGAACGCCCATTTCCCTGCCCGCGCACTTCGATCGCTCCGATCTGCCGGTCTCGTTCCTGGTGGATGCGACCGATTTCGGCACGGCGGAGCTCGTGGCCGCCTACAGCAGCGCCGTTGCCGGCGAGGACGAGGATCCGAACCAGGATCGGGTCAAGATCCGCGTGGGACCCTGGCCCGGTCTCTCGGGCAAGGTGTTGGACGACCATCCGCACTTTCACTTCGTCGATACCTTCAACCACGATGCGGTCCTGACGGCGGCGCTCGATCCCTTCCGCCATGCGGAGCGTGTCGGGCTGCCGTACGACGCGTATGTCGTGCCGCACCGTACTCCTGTCGCCTGGGGGCTCAACAATGCGCTCACCGACGTGTCGGGAGGCGCCGAGGCGATGGTGGTGAGCGCGGGGTCGATCTCCGGAAACGTCGCGCTGCTCTGGAATGGCGGGCTCGACGCCGGCGCTCTCAGCCGCTCCTACGACATCGTGTTCGACTTCGGCCGCGACGGCTTCCTCGATCCAGGGGATCTGATCGACGGGTTCTCGCTGTCCGAGGCCGGTTGCCACATCGTGGCGGATCTATCGCTCGCCGGCCCCCATCCGGTCACCACCGTCAACTACTCCGGCGGATCGTTCCTGGGACAGCGATTGTACTACCCGACCGACATCGCGCTCATGGCGAACGTGCCGGTCGTGGTCCTCAGTCACGGCAACGGACACCACTATACCTGGTACGACTATCTCGGAAGTCATCTCGCGTCCCACGGGTACGTCATGATGGCGCACGAGAACAACACCCAGCCGGGAATCGAGACCGCCTCGACCACCACCTTGACCAACACCGACTACCTGCTGGGGCACCTGTCCACGATCGCGGGAGGCGCGCTCCTCGGCCATCTCGATGATTCCGACATCACCTGGTTCGGGCACAGCCGCGGGGGCGAGGGAGTGGTGCGCGCGTACGACCGCGTGCGCGAGAACCCGAACCTGGTCCAGAACTTCGCGTACCAGGACATCGGGCTTATCGGAAGCATCGCCCCGACCGTCTTTCTCAGCGCCAGCGAGTCCGATCCGCACGACGTCGACTACTTCCTGATCGGCGCCGGTGCGGACGGCGACGTTTCGGGACGGCCGAACTGCTCCCAGTGCCAATACTTCCGGTTGAACGACCGCTCAGCGGGAACCGTCCAGACGCTCTACGTGCACGGAGCGGCCCACAATGACTTCAATTGTTGCGGGTCCAACGACGGAACCGGTCCGAATCAGATCGGCCGCGCGCAGGGCCAGCTGATCGCGAAGAGCTACTTCCTGGCGCTCCTCGAGTACGACATCAAGGGAAATCCGGCGACCAAGGAGTACCTGACCCGCCTCTACGACGATCTCGGTCCTTCCGGAATCAGTCCGAACGTCGAGATCTCGCTCTCCTATCGCGAGCTGGCTACTCCCCAAAACCGCGTCATCGACGACTTCCAGACGGCGACTTCTTCGACGCTGAGCAGCTCCGGGGGAGCTGTCACGTACGACGTCTCGAACCTCTTCGAGGGCTTCAACGAGGACACCGACGACACCTTCTCTCCGCTCGTGAGCGATCCGATGAACGGAATGACCTATCACTCCGACGGCGGCGATTTCACGCGCGGCGCGATCTTCGACTACACCGTCGGCCAGACGCGCTACCTGGAGTTCGAAGTAATCTCCAACTATCGCGATCTGCGCGACTTCCGCTTCCTTTCGTTCCGAGCGGCGCAAGGCACGCGCCACGCCGAAACTCGAGCGCTCAACGGATCCCACTCGTTCGCAGTGACGCTGCGTGACGCTTCCGGCGCGACCAACACGGTGCGCTTCGGCGCCTGGGGCGCGCTCTCGCCGCTCTATCCGCGCACCGGGTCGGGAGATTTCGCGGGCTGGGTCAATGAAATGAACACGGTGCGGATTCCGCTCGCCGCCTTCGAGACCGATGGCGCCGGGCTCGACCTCTCCAACATCGAAGCAGTACGCTTCGAGTTCGGGGCGGCCTTCGGATCGCCGCGGGGTCGAATCGGAATCGACGACATCCAGATCATGAAGGAGTGAGACGTTGCGAATCGCTCTGTGGTGTGCGCTGGCCCTTGCTCTCACCTCCGGCTGGGCGGAGGTTGGGTCCGCCGAAGACGAGGTTTCGGGGACGGCGCTCGAGCTCGCGGACGACGGGACGGGAGTCCGAGGACTCCTCTATGCGCGCCCTTTCACTCTGGAAGTGCCGTATCGCTATCTGTACGTGAAAGAACAGCCGGAGATCACCTCCGGATACATCCTCGTTTTGGAAGTCGATCCTCGATTGGCGCAACCCCGGCAAACCGACATGCCGGTGCTGTTCGTGGGAGACCGTCCCGCGGAGCTCGCCAGCAGCGGAGCGGAGTCGGGACGCGTGATCGTCCTCGTTCCCGGCGACACCGATCTCTCCTCCTCGCCCCTGTTCTACGGATCGAGGGAGCTACCGGAGCGGATCGACCGAACCCGCGGCACGCAGGAACGCGACCTCGCGCTGTCGAGCGGAATCACTGCTCCCTCTGCAGAGGAAGTCGAAGCCGCGTTCATCGCCGGTGGAGAACCTCTGCTCGCGCGGAGCATCGACGGTGTCTATCGTGCGCTGGCAGACCTGATCCTCACGTATTCCCCGCAGGAAGCGGAGCTGGCCGAGATCTACCGGCTGATTCCGGCCGAGCAGTAGCCCGTCGCCTCGGTTGACTGCGCCTCACCTCTGCTGCGTGCGCGAGTGCATTCGCCGCGTGGCCTCGTCTCCGTCTCTCTTTCAGATCGGCTGGGCGCGTGCCCGCACCTATGACCGGCCCGCGCTCACCGCGGTCTCCAGCGCCTTGCGGTCCCAGCGCGCGAGATCGGCGGCCGCTGCATACGTGGACTCGAGGAACGAGAGGAGCGTGCGGTCGGGCGACTGCGACGTTCTGACCGCATCGTAGGGCAGGATGAACTCCCCCAGATCCCGGCTATAGAACGCCTCATTCGGGACGACGTTCGCCTCTGCGAATCCATCGGGTTCGGGATAGATGTAGGAGTAGAACGCCGGATAGGGAACCGGTCCGCTTCCCGGCCAGAATCCGCAGCTGCTCACTTCGTGCGAGTACGCCTCACGCGCGACCGAGTCGGGCAGATGAGGCACTCCTCCAGGATGCTCCGGGGCAGGGCGACCGGAAAATCGGGTCACCGCGAGGTCGGGAGCGCCCCAGAAGAAGTGCACCGGACTGCACTTGCCGATGAACCCGGCGCGGAACTCCTTGAAGACGCGATCAGCCTGCAGGAGGATGCGCCAGAAACGATTCGCGTACTCAGGATCGTACGCCCGATGCGTTTCATCGACCGCGAAGGGGATCGGATCCGTCACTTCGTTGGGAGCGCCGTGGATCTCGAGATCGAGATCGAGCGCACGCAGCTCCGCGAAGAGCCGCGCGTAGAACGTCGCCACCGATTGCGGCTCCAGACGCACCTGCCCTTTCCTGCCGTCGCTCGCGCGGATCAGAACCTGATGTTCGAGGAAGTCGAAATCGATCTGGAACCCGCGCTCGCCGCACGGCATGACGGAAGTGGTGAGCCCGGAAGCCGTCACATACAAGGTCACGTTCCAGGAATGATTCACGAAGGCGACCTGGGCGAGCCGGATCTTCCCCACGATCTGGGTCCACATGTGCAAAGTCGCGCAGGTGTCACTCCATGCCTCCAGCGGCAACTCGGGCCATGCGCTGGTTCGGGATCCGTGGTTCATCGGTACCTCCTTGCAGTCCCCGCGCCGGGATTGGCTGCGATGCGCGCTCGGCGGTGACCCGTCGGCGCGTTACTGGGTGGCGCGCTCGGCAATCAGATAGATGGTGAGGATCTGCGTGGTCACTCCCACCACGTCTTTGAACCCGCCCCACCAATCGCGATCCGGCTTCTCGGGGACCCAAACCGTATCTCCCGGACCGAGGTTCCGCGCGTCATCGCCGCGCACCCACTCGCCCGTCCCCGCCCGGATCACGCGCGTCTTCCCCTCGTCCGCGCGGTCCGCATAGCCGCCGGAACGATCGATGTAGTCCTCGACGTCCAGGCCGCGCTCGTACGGGATGTTCCCGGGATCGGAAACCATTCCGAGAACGGAGATGAAATCGCGCCGGGTGGCGATGTTGATGACGTCGCCGCGCCGCAGGAGCAGGTCGTCTTCGCGATCATGCTCCACGAAGAGCTCGTGAAAATCGACCACCATGAGTCCGGGCGTTTCCCGCGAGCGTACTTTGAAGTATTCGTACTCGTCCGGCTTCATGTCGGCGACCGGAATGTTCCGGAGCCGCTCGAACTCGCGATCCTCCTGCCGGAGCGATTCTCTGCGAATCAGCTGCGATTCCTGCAGGAACGCCTCCGGAGTGAGCCCGCCCGCCCACGAAACCACGTCGCTCAGCCGGGTCTCTCCCTCGACGATCGGGTAGAAGCCTGGATAGACGACTTCGCCGCGCACCTCCACGAGCTCGCGCAGCCGCTCTTCCGGAACCGCCCGCACGAAGATGATGTCTCCCGCCTCGAGCTCGATGTCCGGGTAATCGGGCATCTCCGCGTCGGTGCGGGTGACGGCGGGGCGGAAGTGTCCGACGACCTCGGGAACAGCGTTTTCCCCATAGGAGTCCGCCGCGATCGGATCTCTCCCGTCGACGATGAAGAAACGCTTGCGAGGCGCATCGTTGCCCGGATAGCGCGCCACCTCGATGGTGTCGATGAATGCGTCCGCCGTCAGCCCGCCCGCGTAGAAGATCGCATCGCTCAGCCGGTCGCCTTCCACGTGTTCGAACGCGCCCGGTTGGTTGACCGCTCCGCGCACTTGATAGTTCTCGCTCTTGAACGGCACATAGACGATGTCTCCGTCCTGCAGCAGCGGATTGTCACGGGCGATCCCGCGCTGCAGAAATGCAAAGAGATCGGCGGTCGCGCGCAGCTCGCCCTGCGACTGGACGCGGATTCCACGCTGGCTCGCCTGCTCCGTCAGCCCTCCCGCCCAGTTGACGGCGGAGGAAACTCGATCGACCGCGCTCGCGAGATAGGTTCCCGGTTTCTGCACCTGGCCGAGGACGAGGATCTGGAACTTGCGCAGGCGGGTCAAGGTCACGGTGTCCTCGACGTTGCGAAAGTCTTGGAGGATCCGATCGCGGACGTGGTCGCGGGCCGTCCCGAGCGGGAGCCCATCGACGGGGAGGACGCCGATGGAGGGCAGGAGCAGCTTTCCTTCGAGCGTGACCGGGAGATCGTAGACGATCGGCTGCGGTCCCCAGATTCCGATCGTGAGGACATCGCCCGGACCCAGGCGGTAGGCGTCGGCGTCGACCGCGGATTCGAGCGCGGATCCCGGGGCCGCCAGGGAGGTCCCCGGATCGACCGCTGCCGCAGGCGCGGACGCACCTCCCGCCGAGGCGGCGCCGCCCTGGATCATCTGATCCTGCGCGCGCGCGACGATCCAGGGAGCAAGTAAGGCGAGGCAAGCAATCGTCTGCGCGAGAGCGAGGCGGCCCCCGGTCATCGATCGATACGGCAACGTGATGGATCTCCGCTGGTGACGCCGCGCGACCTGACCCGCGGACGGCGGGCTCCGGCGCGGCGGAAGTGGCTATCGTAGCCGAGTCGCGACGAATCGCAACCCATACGCGGCGCACCGGGCGCTGCTCCTCGCTACGGAGCGGCCGCCCGACTTCGCAGGTAGCTGGCCGCCGCGCCCCCTTCCCGTTCCCGGAGCGAAACGCAGGCGCGCACCGCATCCTCGGCTTTGCGGAGCTCGACGTCCGTGCCGGCCGGCTGGCGGGAGGGATCGGAGAAGAAGGCGCGCGCATCCTCCAAATTCTCCAAAGAGCAACCGGAGGCGTAGCGGGGCATGCGCGCCATGCGCTCGTCGGGGATCGATTCGGCCACGCGCGCATAGGAATCTTTCATCCAGCGATAGACGCGCTCTTGGAGCGCGGGCTCCTGCCCGATCGAAGACGGGATGCTGGTGCGCTCGTTCGGACGGAGCGGTCCTTCCAAAGCGAATCGCAGCGCCGCTTCCACTACTTCCGGTTCGCGGAACTCTCCCATCGCGGAAAGCAGCGCTCTTCGCCGCGGCGGATCCCCCTCTTCCTGGAAGAGGTCGCGGAAACGCTCGAAGAGCGCGAGATCTCCGTCCTGCGCCGAGATCCCCAGGACCGATTGGATGAGCGACGGAGGGCACGCATCCGATCCATTCAGATAAAGATCGGTGAGAGAGTCGGCCAGCGCTTGCACACGAGCATCCTCGCCGTCGCGCGCCAACCAGATGAGCATCGAGGGACGGAGGAGCGTCACGCTCTCCTCTTCTCCGGGCTGCGGCAGCAATCCCCATCGCTCCACCGCGGGCTGCAATCCGTCGCGCACATAGAGCGCGAATTCGTCCCCGAGCTCGGGGGCGATCAGCGGAGCGCGGATGAGCTCCCATGCGTCCAGGACTGCATCCACCACCTCCGGTTGGGAATCCTGCGCGCACCGCGACGTCCATGGCAGGAACAGATCCGAGGAGATTGATCCGCCCTGCAGGAGCGCGGCGAGGTTGTGCACCAGGCCCACTCGCTCTGCGTCGTTCAACAATCGCTCCGCATTCTCCACCAGATGCGTCAGGTTTTCCGGATCGGTCTTCCAGAGGTAGTAGCCGGTCTCGTCCGCATTCGGGTGAATCCACGCGGGACGCTCCGCGATCGGAAGATTCACGATCTGCTCGCGTTCCGTGAGCAGGAGCCGGTGCACCTCCGTTCCCTCACCGTTGGGAAAGCGCAAGGAGATCGGGATCCGCCAGATCTGATCGCTGGGGGAAACCTCGCCATGAGCATCGGCCAAGGCGTGGCGGCGCTGCCGCAGTTGCACCTGCCCTCCGTCCAGCAGCTCGACCTCGACCAGCGGAACGCCCGGCTGATCCAGGAATGAAGACAGGACCGGCGTCAAGTCATGTCCCGACGTTTTCGAGACCGCGTTCCAGAGATCCGCCGCGACCGCGTTTCCCCAGGCATGCTCATCGAGATACGAGACGACCCCCTCGCGAAATCGATCGGGACCGACCCACGTCTCGATCATGCGAAGGACCGTTTCTCCTTTGTCATACGCGAGCGCGTCTGCCAGCTGTCCGAGATTGATGTTGGGAGCGACCGGCTGCCGGATGGCGCGCGCCGAAGGCAGAGCGTCGACCCGCATCGCGGTGCGTCTTCCTCTGAGCACCGCCAGATCGCGCCGGTACTCGGGGTAGAGCTGGTGCACGATCTTCTCCGACGCCCAGGTCGCGAACGACTCGTTCAACCAGAGATCATCCCACCACGACATCGTCACCAGGTCCCCGAACCAGAGATGCGCCAGCTCGTGCGTCAAGGTGGTGGTGAAACTGCGCTGCTCGCGGACGCCGGCGCGCGACGGATCGTAGAGGATGCTCCGTTCGTTGAAGACGATCGCTCCCGGGTTCTCCATCGCTCCGTACCAGAATTCGGGAACGGCGATCAGGTCGAGCTTTTCGTACGGATGGGGCCGTCCGAAATAGTCCTCCAGCGCATCCAGGGCGATCGCGGTCCGGGCGACCGCGTCTCCGCCGAGATGGGATCGGCCGCGCACGGTCACGAGCCGGCCCGGACAGGGCAGTCCCTTCAGCGGCACGGTATCCAGCGGACCTGTCGCGAGCGCCAGAAGGTAGGAGGGAAGCGGCGGGGTTTTCTTGAACACGACGGTGCGCATTCCGGAAGAGATCGACTCCGACTCGATCGGAGTGTTGGAAAGCGCCAGGTGCGCCTCCGGAACCGTGAGCGTGAGTTGATACGGGAACTTGAACGCGGGCTCGTCCCAGCAAGGAAACGCCTCGCGCGCATCGACCGCTTCGAACTGGGTGAAGGCGTACGACTTGTCCTCGATCACCACCCGATAGAGGCTCGACGCGCGCGTATCGAACTCGTTGGTGAACTCGATCTCCAGCTGTGCCGACCCCGGATGCAGAGGGCGGGACGTCGCGAGCGATAGGTAGCCGTACTCATCCACCGTGTGCTTCACGTCGACCGTGCCCGCGGAATCGGTCAGCTGGATCCGAGTGAGGGTCGGACCGAGCGAATGGAGATGGACGGCATCCACCGGCTCGGGCACGTGGAGGTCGACGCGGATCGATCCCGAGTAGTCGGTGCGATCGGCGTCGAGCGTCAGATGGATTTGCTGGAAGACGGGAACGACTTCCCGTCCGAGCTGGCCCTGGGCGCGGCTGTCGCTCGGAACGAGCGAGGCAACCGCAAGAACCGCCGCGCAGCAGATTTGAAACGCGCGCGCGGAGAGACCGCTTCTCCGCACGGGTAGGTCCCGACCCCGAAACGATTCCGGCACATCGCCTCCAATCCGCGGTCCGTGGCCGCAGAGTCTACCCGAGGCGTAGTGTCCGGGGCACCTCCAGAAGGTTCCACCCATGCAGTCATGCGGTGCGAGGACGGCCGTTGCAGAATCCGCCGCGACCTGCGCGGTGGGCTCGCGCTGGCACGGCGGTCTCGCTATCCTCCCGCGGATGGAGCTCGCGATTCAAACCGAAGCGTTGGCCAAGCAGTACGGCGAAGTCCAGGCGGTGCGCGGAGTCGACATCTCCGTGCGCGTCGGCGAATGCGTCGGGGTCCTCGGACCGAACGGCGCCGGAAAGACCACCACCGTCAAGATGGTGGCCTGCTTTCTCCCCATCACCTCGGGCGACGTGCGCGTCTTCGGATTGAACGTGAAGACGCATCCCCGCGAGGTGAAGGCGCAGATCGGCGTCTGCCATCAGGAGAACAACCTCGATCCCGACTTCACCGTCCTCAAGAACCTGCTCGTTTGGGCTCGCTACTTCGACATTCCCCGGGCAGAAGCGAAGCGGCGCTCGGAAGAGCTGCTCGCGATGATGCAGCTCACGGAGAAGGCGAAGGTCCGAATCGAGGCGCTTTCGGGCGGAATGAAGCGGCGCCTGGTCCTGGCGCGCGCTCTGCTCAATCGCCCTCGGCTCCTCATCCTCGACGAGCCCACCACCGGACTCGATCCGCAAGCGCGCCAGTTGATCTGGCAGCGGGTGCGCCGGCTCCGCGAGGAAGGAGTGACCATCCTCCTCACGACCCACTACATGGAAGAGGCGAGCCAGCTGTGCGATCGCGTCATCCTGATGGACGAGGGTCGCGTGCTTCTCGAAGGTACGCCCGCCTCGCTCATCGCGCAGGAGGCCGGATCCTCCGTGGTCGAGATTTGGAATGTCGACCCCCGCGTGCGAGATCTCGTCGAGGAGCGAAAGTGGATCGCCCAAGAAGAGGATGGGCGGCTCTATCTCTACGAGAGGGTCGGCGAGGAAATCGCGCGCTCCATCGTGGAGATTGCGCCCGATCAGGAACGGCTCATCCGGCAGGCCACGCTCGAAGACGTGTTCCTGCTTCGGGCCGGGCGTTCGCTGCGGGAGTAAACGCATGGCCAATCCGTGGACCGCCGTGTTCGGAAACGTCTCCTACCGCGCCTGGAAAGTGTGGATGCGCGACCTCGAGGTCTACCGCACCACCTGGAAGACCAACTTCCTTCCGCCTCTGCTCGAACCGGTGCTCTACGTGCTGGCGTTCGGGGTCGGAATGGGGCGTCTCGTCGGAGACATCGAGTATCAGGGCGCCGTCCTCAGCTATCTCCAGTTCATGTTTCCGGGAGTGATCGCGGTCGCGGTGATGTTCTGGGCATTCTTCGAGACCACCTATGCGTCGTTCATCCGCATGTACTACCAGCGGACCTTCGAAGCGATCGTCGCCACCCCCTTGCAGGCGGAGGATCTGATCGCGGGCGAGTGGCTCTGGGGCGCGTCCAAATCGCTGATCGCCGCCGTCTTGATGCTGGCGATGATGTCGCTGTTCGGGCTGGTGCATTGGCCCAGCGGCCTGCTCGTGATCGCGATCGCGCTTCTGGGAGGTTTGCTCTTTTCCGCGCTCGGACTGATCGTGACCGCGATCTCTCCCACCATCGAGACCTTCAACGTCCCCATCTTCGTGGTGATTTTCCCGATGTTCCTCTTCAGCGGGACCTTCTTCCCGATCGACATCCTCCCGGGATGGGCCACCGCGATTGCGATGTGCCTCCCGCTGACCCACGTCTCCTATCTGGTCCGGGGAGCGTGCCTGGGAATGGTTCCCCCATATTGGATCTGGAACGTGGCCTATCTGGTGGTGTTCGGATTCCTGCTCACCGGGCTCTCCGTCGTGCTGCTGCGCCGCCGCCTGCTGAAGTAGCCCTCACCGGATGACGGTGAAGGAACGAGTCGACGAGCGCGCTCCTGACTTGATCTCCAGCCAGTAGACGCCGGCGGTGAATGAGCGGGTGTCGAGCGTGAGTTCGTGGCGTCCGCTACCATGCCGTGTTCCCAGCAGCGCCACTTCACGACCGACGGCATCGAGCACGCGCACGATCGCATCTTCTTCATACGGAATCTCGAACGAGATCGTGGTGCGGTCGACGCTTGGGTTGGGATGCACCGAGAGTCGCAATGGATCTTCCCGCTCCCACGCATTCGACCGCGGACCGGATCCGGGATCGGAAGGGTCGAATCCAGGAACGTGCGACGTCCCGGACGAACCGGCGAACTTCGAGAGCAGCTTGATGTACGCCGCTTGATAGGTGATGGAGTTCTCGGTCACTTCCCACGAGTTCTCCGGCCAGCTCGTATTCCAGGAGCGATAGGACTTCTGCATCGGCTGATTCTGAGGAGGCTCGATCGGCGGCCCCTCGTACGCGCCATCGGGCGCGTAGTGCGGATTCGGACCACCCGGCACGAATCCGGGCGCTGGTCCGAACGGATCCTCCTCGACGTTGTCCCACACCGTCCCGTCCGCGAACCATCCGTGATAGAACTGGGGAACAGACTGCTCCGCCCCTCGTCCGTTCATGTTGCTCAGATAGACGACCGCAAGAGGATTCACTCCATGGAGGTAATGGAGGAACCCCTCCATCGCCTCCTCGCATGACTGGTGCGAGGCGGGGTCGATCCCGTACACGATCCGGTTCGCGTAGATCGATCCCTTCTGGGCTTTGACGCGATTGCTCCCCCACACGTAGTGGCCGTCGAGCAGCGGAGCGCGGTACGGATCCACTTCCTGGTCCCAATCGTTGACGTAAGCGGCGGACCCATCCGCGTATGCGTCCAGGATGTCCGCGACGACCGAGGCGGTCGCACCCGGCAGGATGGTGTAATAAAGCATGGCGTCCTGGATCTGCGATTCGAACTCGTACGCGTAATGCCACTCCATCAGATGCGTCTCGGAATAGTGCGCATCGACGTAGCTCCGGTAGACCGACTCGCCGGTGCGGCCATAGAGGTAGATCGCGGCCACTACGAGGTTCGCCATTTGCTCGTACGCGGAATCCTCCGCGGACGCATTGGAGAAGCCGGCGTTGTCATAGGAGGAAGGAATCTGCTCCGGATGCGCGGCCAGCCATGACCAGGCCAGCTCGGCGCGCGCCTCCAGCTGGTTTGCATAGATTTGGCTCGCGGGATCGCCCGGCTTGCCGAACACGATCGATCCATGCGCGAAGGCAGCACATCCAGAGATGGTGGCGGATGCAGTCGGAGGCGCGTACCGGCGGGGCGCATCGTCGTCGCTCGGCGGGCTCGCGCTTTCGAAACCGGTCACGGACACCTTGTGCAGGAGACGACCGTCGGCGAGCTGCATCTTCGCGAACCAATCCAGCTCGTAACGCACCTCGTCGAGGAGATCGGGGATCCCGTTTCCCGATTCCGGAAGTCCTGCATCGTCAGAGAACGCTTCCGGGGCTTCCTCACACGAGCTGAGCAAGGCATGCAGCACTTCATCGGCGAAGTTGATGTACTTGTTGTAGTCCCCGGCATCGTGCCAGCCGCCCGAGAGATCGCGTGAGGTCGCGGGAGAAGGATCGAGCACCGATCGGCAATCCAGATCTTGTTGCGGACCGATGTGACACGGTTGCGGGTCGGCCCAATCCGCTTCTGCGTACGGGATCGCCTTGGCGACTCCGCAGCGCTGGTAGTAGTAGGTCCGGAGCGCGTCTCGAAGAACCGAGCCGTACACCTCGGCTCCGATCATGAACGGGAACGAGCCCACGTCGTTCGCCGGATCGTAGAGGTAATAAAGTCCCGGCTGCGTCACGGCGGAGAAATCGAATCGGTAGACGCGATCTCCCGACTGTCCGTGCACCTGGCCCGATCGCCACTGCGACACGGCTCCCGCGAACACCGAGACATCGTCGCTCCATCGGCGCACTTGATACGTGACGCCCGGCGTGAAGCTGTCGCCCGCGTTGTATCCGATTACCGGATCGCTGATCACCGCGACCTTCTGCGCATCGGGACGGTACCCGAACTGATCCACCTTGAGATGATCGTCGACGACACCCGGCGCAGCGTGAGCCTGAGCAGCGACGATTGCGCCCGCGACCAGAATGAGTGCGAGGCGCGTAGAACATGGCCGCAGAAGACGCGGCGAGAGTCGCGGCGCCAGATGCGACAACTCCCGGTGCGGGAGTCGTTGCGCGAGGGTGGATGCGATCATGCAGGCCCCCTCTCCAGGATGCGGCGCAACTCCTCGGCATCGGTGCATGGGGCGTCACAGGTGAAATCTCGGCAGACGTAGACCGCGGGCATTCCGCCGACCGGCGCCTTGCCCGCCAGGAGCTCCGGAGCCAATGCCGTAGGGTCCGTGCTCGTTGAGTCCGCCCTGCGCGCCGCGCCTCCCGCACTGCCCGCCGCGACCGCGTGGTCCGCGCGGTCCCGCTGTGCAACCTCTGCTCCTGCGTATGCAACGACGGATCGAGGGAGGAACGCGCGATCCACGGTGTTGCGGAGCGCGCGTCCCTGTTCGCTCTCCAGCGAGCCTGCCAATACGACCTCCACGCGCGGCCCGAGCCAGTGATCCAGCGCGAGCAGCATCTGGTGGAACGCGGCCGGAACCTGCTCCATCGGATCGCGGAACGCCAGAAGCGTCCGATGCGCGCTCGTTTCGAAGTCGGCGCGCCCTGTCAAGCTCGCCAGCCGGAGCAGCGCCGTCGCGGCCATCGAATTTCCGGAAGGAGTGCTGGAATCCTGCGCGGTCTTGAGACGGACGATCAGGCCGTCGTGCCGATCGCTCGTGAGGTGGAAGCCTCCATCCGCCTCGTCTTCGAACTCCGCTCGCATCGACTCCGCCAGCTCGACCGCGCGCTCGAGCCATCGCGCGTCGAACGTCGCCTCGTAGAGATCGATCGCAGCCTGGACGAACCCGGCGTAGTCCTCGAGATATCCGGCGATGCGGGTGCGACCATCCTTGTGCACCCGATGGACCACTCCGTCGATGCGCATCGTGTCCCAGAGGAACTCTCCCGCGCGAACGGCGGCCTCGCGGAAACGCGGCTCATCGAGCGACCTCCCCGCGCGCGCCAGCGCCGAGATCATCCAGGCATTCCAGGCGGTGAGGATCTTTTCGTCGCGCGCCGGTCGAATGCGTCGCGATCGCGCCTCCAGCAGCTTGGCGCGAGCCCGCTCCAACAGATCCGCGACTTCCCGTTCGGAGCGTCCGGCTCCATAGCCTCGCTCCACCAAGGTGGCGGGAGTGAGCCGGCGCTCGAGGATCGTGCTTCCCTCGAAATTGCCCACCTCATCGAGATCATAGGCACGCGCGAAGAGGGAGAGCTCCTCCTCGGTCAGGATCGCGGCGGCTTCCTCGAGCGTCCAAACGTAGAACTTCCCCTCCTCTCCTTCGCTGTCCGCATCTTCGCTGGAGTAGAAGGCGCCGTTCGGATCCCCGAGATCACGCAGCACATACTCGATCGTCTCGCGGATGACCCGCCCGTAGCTCGGATCGCCCGTCACTTGCCAACCTTCGACGTACGCGCTGACGAGAAGCGCCTGGTCGTAGAGCATCTTCTCGAAATGCGGGACCAACCAGTCCTCGGTGACCGAGTAGCGATGGAAGCCGCCGCCGAGATGGTCGTAGATCCCGCCCGCAGCCATGTGATCCAAAGTCGTCGTGACCATGGGGAGGCCTTCGCGGTGCTGTCCTGAAGACCCTTCGCGCTGGTGGTGGCGCAACAGGAGTTGGAGCGCCATCGCATGCGGGAACTTCGGAGCGGCCCCGAAGCCACCGTTCCGGGGATCGAAGGAGGCCTGCAGCTCGTGCACCGCCCGCCTCACCAGATCCATCGTGAGGGATCCTTCCCCCGCCGCTGACTCTTCCCGGGCCTCGGATTCATCGCCTGCAGGAGTGCGCGACATCGCCTCCAGATGGCGAACGATCTGGGAGGCCCCTGCTTCGACTTCCTCACGGCGCTCTCGATACGCCTGGGCGAGAGCGGCGAGGAGACGGGGGAACCCGGGACGCCCATAGCGATCCTCGGGAGGGAAATAGGTCCCCGCATAAAATGGGCGCAGGTCCGGAGTCAGGAAGACGCTCATCGGCCATCCGCCCTGTCCCGAGATCATCTGCACCGAGGCCATATAGATGTCGTCGACATCCGGACGCTCTTCCCGGTCGACCTTGACGTTCACGAACTCCTGGTTCATGAGCTGCGCGATCGTCTCGTTCTCGAACGACTCCCGCTCCATGACATGACACCAGTGGCAGGCGGCGTACCCGATCGAGAGAAAGATCGGCTTGTCCTCGCGACGAGCGCGCTCGAACGCCTCGGGTCCCCACGGATACCAATCCACTGGGTTGTGGGCGTGCTGGAGCAGGTAGGGAGAGGTCTCGGCGGCCAGGCGGTTCGCGCGGGGGGCGGACCGAATCGGCTCGCCATCCGGTCCTACCAAGCCGCTACCAGCGATGGGGGGGCGTTCCATGCGATGTCCTTCCGAGAGAGCCCGAGCGTGTGAAGTCCGCCGAGTGAAACCCGAGAATGCAGCGGGCTGAGTGGAGCCCGCTGCTTCGTCGATGAAACAGGGCGTTGCCAGTCCCGGTGGGGCCGAAGAGCAGGCAGCATACCACGCGATCGGCTGAGGGGCCGGGCATCGGCGCACAGGGGCGCTGGACGGAGCTCCCTCACGGGGGGGACCGTCCAAAGTTTGCCACCCCGCACCGGGCGTTGCCACACAAGCTATTGTTCCACATATAGTTAACTGGATAGTTGCTGGGCCAGCCGCAGTCGGAAAATTTGTGAGGTCGGCCTGGGAATCTCCCGGAGGGAGAAAATCGTCCGCCAAAATGAAAAAGCGTTTGAAGCCGGCCGACCTTATTGTATGCTCTTGCGCGTTGGGTCAGGCCGTCCCCCTGCACCCTCCAGTTACCTCTCGAAAGGGAGGAGTGTGCATCAAGGAACGATCACTGGAATCGGAGACGTCCTATGACCCGAAAGATACTCGCCTCCGCAGCATCCCTGCTTCTTCTCGGCTCGTCAGGCGCATTCGCCGCCACGATGAACTGGGAGCTCACCCCGTCTCTTCCGGGCCACGTCGACAACCCAGGGGGGACGATGTCCGCCAGTTGTTGGGTGGAGACACAGGGATCGACGCCGGACTTTCTGCGCGTGACCATCACTGACCCGAGCGACGCGGTGGTTTTCACCGTCGATCTGCCGGGCTACACCGAATGGGCCATCGACTGGGTCGCCCCCGCCGACGCGGTCGACGGTGTGTATCACTACAATGCCGAGTACTACTCGGTGGAGAACGGTCTCGAAGCGGCTGGCGGAGAGGGCTTCCTCATGGCCGGCGCGGCGACGAGCGGAATCTGCGCCTTCAAGTTCATCGACACGAACGGAAACGGCGTGATGGACGAGGGTGAGAACCTGGCCGAGGGCTGGGAAATCTGCTTCACCTTCCCCGATGGCCACGAAGAGTGCGACTTCACCGATGAAGATGGCGTGACCTGCAAGTTCTTCATTCCGCCGGGTCTGTACACGGTCTGCGAGACCATGCAGGACGGCTATGAGAACACGACGCCTCTGTGCGTCGAGGTCCAGGTTTCGACCGACATCGAGAAGGCGGTCTTCGGAAACCGCGAAGTGGTGGTGCCGACGATCCAGTCCACTTGGGGTAAGGTCAAGAACCTGTATCGCTAGTCTGCCTCCGAGAACGATTTGAAGGAGCCGGCGTCCTGACGGATGCCGGCTCTTTCGTTTTGTTTCCCGCGGGTCAGCGACGCTCTTCCATCGCCCGGGCGTACGCGGCGCGCAGCAAGTTCTGGAAGTGATGAACTCCGGACTCGCGTTTGGCGGAGAAACGACCTTCCCGATAGGCCCGCGACCCCAGGCGCTGCTGCACGAGCTCGCAGATTTCCACGTCTTCCTGCTGGATGCGATCGCTGTATTCGATGTCCGCCTCGATCCGAGCCCGCGCTTGCTGCGTCGACACGTCCTCGTAGAAATAGTCGAAGTGCACCTCGGTGCGATCGTGGG
>CAMPIC010000002.1 GCA_946886185.1 uncultured bacterium | reverse complement strand
CAATCCATTCGGCCCATCTCCCGACGGGTACGACCAGACCGAGACGCACCTTCCGAGGCGCACGTCCAGATGCGCGCGACCAGTCGTGCTTTCGTCGCCCCACGGATAGCGCTGACTTCCGGCGGCTGCTTCCCACTCGGCTTCCGTGGGCAGCCGCCGTCCCGCCCACTCGCAGTACGCGCTCGCCTCGAACCAGTTGACGTGCACGACCGGCAGATCTTCTTCGAGCGGAACCCACTGATCGAAGAGACGGCGCTCCCATTCCTTGCCGCTCTTGCGCCAGTAGACCGGGTGCTCCGCTCTCTCTTGCTCTTTCCATCGCCATCCCTGTGGCGACCAGAGCTCTTCGCGCGAGTAGCCGCCGTTTTCCACGAACTCTCGAAAATCCCTCTGCGTGACGGCGACGCGAGCGATGCGAAACGGAGCGACCTCGACCGGATGCGACCACTTCTCGTTGTCGAAGACCCATGGATCGTCCTGCCGCGCACCGATCCAGACCGTTCCGCCCGAAATCTCGACATCATCATCCACGGTCGCGAGGATGCGCGCCGCGTCTTCCAAATTGCCATCTCCTATCGCGCGAGCTCCGAGAGCGCCCGGCGGCGGAGCGGGGTACTCGAGGGTCTGCAGCGTGTAGAGGAACGCCTCCGTGTGCATGTACTCGTGATAGAGAGCGAGCAAATGATAGTAGGCGGCGTCGCGCGACAGCGTGCCGGACTCCTTCGCCAGCAGCTCGATCACCGTGTCGAGCACGGTCTGCATGTATCGCAGAGTGCCGGAGCGCGACGGAAGATCCAGATCCCAGCGGGAATCGTGAGGCACCGCCGAGGAGTCGAAGAGCGCATCTCCATGCGGGAGGATCGGCGCGCGACCCCGCAGCTCGCGCAGAGCCCACCGTTCCTGGAACCAGGCCACGTGCCCGATCTCCCAGAGCATCGGATTGACGATGGGAAACCGGGGACCCATGAGCTGCGAATCGGTGAGCTCATCGACCAGCGCCAGGACGCGCCGCCTCGCTTCGAGAAGGAGCTCCGACATTTCCGCGCCGGTGGGAACGTGATCGTACATTCGCTTCGGTTCCGCTCGATCTCAGGCCACGCCCATTTCCTGCGCGATCCGCTCCGTCTTGGCGGCGAACACGAAGTCGCTCCAGGTCAGCCCGTCGATCTTGTGCGTCCAGACCTGCACCTTCACCTTGCCCCAGGCGAGATGCAGGTCCGGATGGTGCCCTTGCTGCTCCGCCACCTCGCCAACGCGGTTGGTGAAGGCGAGCGCCTCACGGAAATTCTTGAATCGATACTCCTTCTCGATGTGATGCTCATCGATCACCTGCCAGCCTTCGTCGAGCTGCCGTTCCAGCTCCCGAAGCGGCTCTCCTTTCAGAGGAGGGGTTCCCCCGCGGCAGGGGATACATTCCTGCTGAGCGAGATCGGACATCACGGGCCTCCTTTCCTTGAACATTGCTGCGCCCGAACCTTGGATGCGCCATCCCGACATCGTTGCGCCATTCAATTCGGGTGTCTGGTCCAACCTTACCCTTCTCGGCGCGGCGGTGGGGGGCGCAATTCGGCGAGTCAAAACTGCGGGATGCCAGACAGACTCGACCGCGACGTCGAACTGCTATTCTTCGCACCGGCGTCGCGCCGTAACCGAAGGTCGAGGACAGAAAAGGAGCGGGGATGGGAGAGGTTCGGATCGAATCGGACACCATGGGAAAGGTGGAGGTACCGGCCGACCGGTACTGGGGCGCGCAGACGCAGCGCAGTCTGGAGAACTTCAAGGTCGGAGAAGATCGCTTCACTCGTGAAATGATCCGGGCGCTGGGCATCCTCAAGCTGGCCGCGGCGCAGGCCAATCTCGAGCTCGGGCTCCTTCCGGCGAAGAAAGCGAAGTGGATCGAGCGAGCGGCGCGGGAAGTGATGGACGGCAAGCTCGATGACCACTTTCCACTCGTCGTCTATCAGACGGGAAGCGGGACGCAGACGAACATGAACGCCAACGAGGTGATCGCGAATCGGGCGATCGAGCTGGCGGGCGGGACCATCGGTTCGAAGAGTCCGATCCACCCGAACGACGACGTCAACATGAGCCAGTCGAGCAACGACACGTTTCCGACCGCGATGCATATCGCAGCCGCCGAGCAGATCCATCGTCTGCTGCTGCCGGCGGTGAAAGAGCTGCGCGACGTCCTGGATCAAAAGGCCAAGCAATACGCCAAGATCGTGAAGTGCGGGCGCACGCACCTCCAGGATGCGGTGCCGTTGACACTCGGCCAGGAAATGAGCGGTTGGGTGGCGCAGCTCGATGCCGCCAGCCGCGCGATCCGGAACGCTTTGGCGCCCCTTTACGAGCTCGCGCTCGGAGGAACCGCGGTCGGAACCGGACTCAACACGCATCCCGATTATGCCAAGCTCTCCGCGAAGAAGGTGGCGGAGATCACGGGGATCCCCTTCGTCACCGCGAAGAACAAGTTTGCCGCTCTGGCTGCGCATGACGCGATCGTGGAAGCTTCGGGCGCGACCAAGGTTCTGGCTGCCGCCCTCATGAAGATCGCCAACGACGTCCGCTGGCTGGCGAGCGGTCCGCGATGCGGACTAGGAGAGATCCGGATCCCGGAGAACGAGCCGGGCAGCTCCATCATGCCGGGAAAGGTCAATCCGACCCAGTCGGAGTCGCTCACGATGGTGTGCTGCCAGGTGCTGGGTAACGATGCTGCGATCGGTTTCGCCGGCACGCAGGGGAACTTCGAGCTCAACGTCTTCAAGCCGGTCATGATCCACAACCTCCTCAAGTCGATCCGTCTGCTCGCGGATGGATCCCGCTCGTTCAAGGATCACTGCGCGATCGGAATCGAGCCGGACGAGGAGAAGATCGCATTCTACGTGCGCAACTCGCTCATGCTGGTGACCGCGCTCAACACGCACATCGGGTACGAGGCGGCGGCCAAGATCGCGAAGACGGCGCATGCCCAGGGGATCACGCTCAAGGAGGCGGCAACGCAACTTGGCCTGGTCGATCCGAAGGATTTCGATCGCTGGGTCGATCCGCGCAAGATGCTCGGCCCCAGCGCCAGGTGATCTCGGCTTGCGGGATGGACATCGAGGTCGAGGCGTGCTCGCGGTCGTTTGAGAACCTTACGCGTTGCCACCGGCAGTCTTCTTTCGGTGACATTCGGGTAGATGCTGTTTCAAGCCGTCGCAGTCCTCACGGGTTAACTCAGATGCAGCTGTAAGATATTGTGCGCGAATAATTTGCTGGCGCGTTGTCGTGCGAGACATAGCGGCAGGAGTGCGCTATACTTGGGAGGTTGCCGAAAGAGCCCGGTGTCCGCCGGCCGAACCGCCTTCACGCAAGCAACCCCAGGATCGACCATGCCGTTGTTTCGACTTCGAGCGCGCCGCAGCCGGGGAATCTGCGTTGGTCAGTCCGGACGTCGTCCGGCCATCGCCGCGAGCCTGCTTCTCGTCGCTAGCGTGCTCGCCTCGAACGTATCACCCTCCGCAATCAGTTCTTCACACGTCTTTCGCGTATCCGGCTTGCGCACCTTTCTGGTCGCGACGGCAGTTGCCCAAGACGCGCCACTCACATCGCCATCTCCGGTGCGCCTCAAGTCCGGCGCCTACATCCCGGAGGCGAGTCTGTCCGCGCTCGATGCGATCGACGCTACGCAGCCCCGTCATATCCTCGTCCAGTTCAAGGAGAGCTATCGCGCGCTACGGAAAGCCGAGCTCTCCGCTCACGGGCTCCGACTGCTGCGATACGTGCCGGACCACACCTGGATCGCGGCGCTCGAGCCGGGCGCGTCGTCCGACCCGATCCTGCGCGAACGGCTTTCCTGGGTCGGGACCCTCGCGGCGGAAGACAAAGTCCCGCCCCGTTTCCTGTCGGGCGACTTCGGAACGTGGGCATTCCAACCGGATGGACGGATCGAGCTCCGCGTGCGTCTCCATGACGACATCGAAGGACCGGCGCGCGAAGTGGCGCGCCAGCGACTCACCGCAATGGGTGCCGAGATCCTCGCTCCGCTTCCGATCTTCCCGGGCTACACGGTGCGGGTCGCGGATTCCCGCATCCTCGAGCTGGCTGATCTCGACGAAGTACTCTGGATCTCAGAGGGATTGCCCGTGCCCGAGGTGGAGAACGACGGACTGCGCGCCCGCATCGGGGCGAACGAGGCGCAGGCAGCTCCCTACAACTTGACCGGAGCGGGAGTGAACGCGGGGATCGCCGACGGCGGAACGATCTTCCCGCATACCGACTTCGCGAGCCGCCTCACGCAGGTCGAGACCGACGCTTCGGTGAACGCCCACGGCACCCACGTCACCGGGACCCTCGTCGGCGACGGTACCTTGAGCGAGTCTCAGGGAGGAGCGCCGTTCGCGTGGCGCGGCGTGGCAACGGCAGCGCAGATCTTCGCGTGGGATTTCTTCGACGACGTCGTCTCGGAGATGAAAGTCGCGGCGGGAGACTTCGCCGTCGACGTGCACAACGACTCCTGGGGATACGGGGTGGGCGGCGGCAATTGCGGCATCTACGGCGACTACGACTTCATCGCGCCCGATCTCGACTCGTTGGTGCTGGGCGCGGGTGGACGTCCCATGACGGTCGTCTTCTCCGCGGGGAATGAGAGAGACGACGGGGACTGCCCGCTCGTCGAAGGCGGATACGGCTGCATCAATCCGCCCAAGCCGGCCAAGAACATCCTGGTCGTGGGCGCGACGAACTCGGACAACGACACGATGACCGAGTTTTCGTCCTGGGGACCGGTCGACGACGGGCGGCTCCGGCCGGACGTCACCGCTCCCGGGTGCGAAGATGCGGGCGAAGGCTTCATCCGTTCGACGCTTCCGAATCAGCTGTACGGAGGAAACGGATGGTGCGGTACGTCCATGGCGACTCCCGCGGTCTCAGGGAGTGTCGCGCTGCTCCTCGAAGCGTTCCGAACGCGGCACGGGGGGCCGGATCCGGCTCCCTCGCTCATGAAGGCGATGCTCTGCGCGACCGCGACCGATCTCGGCAATCCGGGTCCAGACTATATCTTCGGACACGGCCGGATCAACACGCGCGCCGCGGCCAAGGCGATCCTGGGAGATACGCAGTTCCAGTTCCAGATCAGTCAGGACGAGGTGGTGGAGTTCCCGTTCCACGTTCCGGGCGGGCTGATCAGCATTCCGCGATTGACCGTGCTGATTGCGTGGGATGATCCGGACGCCGTTCCCAATGCGCAGCCGGCGCTGGTCAACGACATCGATCTCCTCCTGATCGATCCGATCGGACAGGAAGTTCGGCCCTGGGTGCTCAATCCCGCCTTGCCCAGTCTGCCCGCGGTGCGCGGCGTCGATTCGCTCAACAATGTCGAGAACGTGGGCATCGACAGTCCGATCGCCGGCACTTGGGTGGCCCGCGTGATCGGGACGAACGTGCCGGAAGGACCGCAGCTCGTCTCCCTCGTCGGCTTCGATCTCGACGCCCCGGCGACGCCGGACAGCTTCGCGGTGGCCAATCCCACTTCCACGAGTCTGAATCTCACCTGGATCGATGATCGTCCGGTCGACTACACAGGCACCTTGATCGTGCGGATCGACGACGGTTTCGAGTGGGACGGTCCCTCGCACGGCGATTTCTTCCTCGAAGGGCAGGTGGTCGAGCCCGGTGTGAAGGTGATCTACCAGCGCATCGAGGACCACTCCACCATCCCCTGGGTGGATCCGGACCTTCTGCCCGGCACGACCTATCGCTACGCCGCCTACACTTTTGATGATGCCCGCACCTACTCCGCGGCCGCGATCGGCGAGGGCACGACGCAGGGGACCTCGTCTGCGGAGTCGAGCCCCGAGCAGCTTGCCTTCGGGATCGGCGCGCCGCGTCCCAATCCGGCAAGTCCACGCGACGGTAGCGTCGTCCTGAGCTTCGGGCTCTCGCAAACAGGGTCCGCGGGGCTTCGGCTGTTCGATCCGTCGGGCCGGCTGATTCGCACCCTGGTGGATGCATCGCTGCCCGCGGGATCGCACGTCATCTCGTGGGATGGGCGGGACAGCGCAGGGCGGATCGTTCCGAGCGGAATCTATTTCTGCGAGCTTCGCTCGGGAGGGCAGCGCGCCTCGCGCCACATTTCCTGGATCCGCTGATCGATTCGGTCGATCACTCGGCGCCGCCGCGGCCTCAATCGCGTTCTCGCGCGATGAGCGCCTGGGCGAGCGCTTCCGCCACGACCTCGTGGCCACGCGCGCTGTAGTGATGGATGACGAACAGCGACCGGGGATTCTCGCCCGCCGCATCGCTCAGCATCTCCTCGGTGTGGATCACGTCGTAGCGCGCGTCGATCGTGTCGAGCAGCGCCTGGTACGTGAACCGGCCCTGCTCCTGCCACTGCCGGACGTTGTATTCGACCGGTAGATGCAGGACGAGCATGTCCGCGGAGATCTCCGCGCACTGGGCCGCGCAGCGCTCCAGCAACTCCAGGGTGATCTGGGCCCCTTCGGAGTCGACCTCGAATGCGCGCCAGGGCGGATTCCGCTTGGCGTCGACCACCGCCTCGATGAAACCGAGCAAGCGGCTGCGCCGCCACCAGGTGGGTGCGTAGTCCTCCTCGCGGTAGTAGTCCTCATACTTCATGAACTCCCACGACGCCGGATCTTCCAGCACCGCGGCGACCTCCTCGGGCCGGATGCAGGGGCTGTTCACGACCGAGAGCTCGCCTTGCGAGAGCAGGAATCGAGGTTTGGAGAAGGGGAGTCCGGTCTTGGTGAAGTAGAAGAGGCGGATGATGTTGGTCACGCGCATGACATTTTCCGGCTGGAATCCCACCACTACGATGTCGGGGTGAAACTGCCACGCGCAGCGTTCGAGTCTCAGGAACGACTGGTCCAGGCCGTATCCGGGCACGCCCAAATTGAGCACCTCGACCGGGCGCGATGCCCCGAGGCTCTCGCAGAGGGCCGGCATCCGCTCGGCGAAACTAACCTCCACGGGCACTTCATCTCCGTGAACGAAGGAGTCGCCGAACAAGAGGACGCGGAGCATCCCGCTGTCCGGCTCCGCGGAGTATTCCCGATCGGCTCGGATGGCGGCGGAGTTGTAGTGGTAGAGACCATCCCGATTGGTGGCGTTCTCGAGCGGCTTCCAACCGAGGAGAGGGTCGTATTCCAGCGTGACCCCTGAATCGGCGTACGCTTCGAGAGCCGTGCGCAGCGCTTCGCGCGGGAGCGCGCGCGGCCTGACCGCGTATCCATGAAAGCGAAACTGCCCGTTGAGATCGGACTCTCCCATCTGTCGGACGGCGACCTCTGCCAGCGAGAACGAGAAGAGCATCGCTCCCAAGGTCAAGAGGGCTGATGTTCCGGCCGGTTTGAGCAAGATCGACCCACCGTAAATCCAGGACTGTGCAGAGGAAAGCGATCTGAGATGACTTTATGGACTATGGCCGAGGTGAGGGCGAGATATTTGTTCGGCAGTTGAATTCCGCACACCCGGACCTGGGTAAGCTGTTATCCTCTCGGCGCGTGGCCGATTCGGAACCCCGCCGGCGCGGCGGGACACCCTGATGAGGGAGATCGAAGCTCGCTCGATCGACGATCACGGAACGGACGACCAGACATAGATGGCATCGAAATCCCACGGCCTCCGGACGTACGTCCTGCGCCGCCTCCTGCTTATGTTTCCCACCCTCCTCGGGGTCACCTTCGTAGTCTTTCTCCTGACCCAGTTCGTCCCGGGAGGTCCCATCGAGCAACTTCGCATGAGGATGGCCGGGGGAGGAGGCAGCGGCGAAGTGATGTCAGGCGGCGGCCGCGGTGCGCGTACCGAGATCCCCGAGGCACAGCTCCAAGTCCTGAAGGAGTACTACGGGTTCGATAAGCCTGTCATCGTGCGCTACGGGCTCTACATGAAGAACCTACTCACCCTGAATCTGGGGGAGTCGCAGCGCTATTTGAGGCCGGTCACGGAACTGATCGCCGCGCGGATTCCGGTCTCGCTCTACTTCGGGCTCATCACGACGGTCCTTACCTACAGCATTTGTGTTCCCTTGGGCATCTTGAAAGCCCTCAAGCACAGGACGGTCTTGGACAACGCCACTTCGGCGCTCATCTTTATCGGCTATTCCATCCCTGGGTACGCCCTGGGCGCGGTCCTCCTGGTGACCTTCGCGGTCAAGATGGACCTCTTCCCTTTGAGCGGATTCGTGAGCAACAATTTCGACCAGCTGAGCGGTCTGGAGAAGGTCAAGGATCTCTTCAACCACACTTTCCTGCCCCTCATCTGCCTTTCTCTCGGGAGCTTCGCTTTCATGACGATGCTCATGAAGAACTCCCTGATGGAGAACATGAGCGCGGATTACGTCAAGACCGCCCTCGCCAAGGGGCTGACCTGGAAGCGAGCCGTCTTCGTCCATGCGCTGCGCAACTCGCTGATTCCCATGGCGACGAGCGTAGGCAGCAACATCGGCATCCTTATCGCCGGCTTCCTCCTGGTGGAGCGCGTCTTCGGGATCCCGGGGATGGGGCTGCTCTTCTTCGACGCGATGCAGGCGCGCGACTATCCCGTGGTAATGGGGATCGCCGTCATTTCCGCCGTCTTGTTGCTCATCGGCAACTTGATTTCCGACCTCACGGTCGCCTTCGTCGACCCGCGCGTACGGTTCGGGAGCTGAGGGGGCGGCTGTGCTGAAGCTCCGGATCGATCCTCTCACCAAGAAGCGGTTCCAGCGGTTTCGAAGGATCAAGCGCGGTTATTACGCCTTCGTGCTTCTCGTGGCGCTGTTCGTGCTCTCGCTATTTTCGGAGTTGATCGCCAACAACCGTGCGCTCTTCGTCTGGTACGAAGGTAGGCCCTATTTCCCGACCTACCAGTTCATTCCGATGTCGGAATTCGGGCAGCAGGACGAATACGGCTTCGACGACGTGGAGACCGACTATCGGCGGCTCGAGGCGGAATTCTCCGAGCTCCGGAGCGAGTTCGATGATCGGATGAAGGACTACGAAGGCTCCGGGGACGATCTGCTGCGCAACGAGCCGAGGTATGCACGCAAGGCGAACTGGGTGTTGATGCCGTTGATACCGTACGACCCGTACAACCCCGACTTCGGCTATGACACACCGCCTCCCAATCCTCCCGACCGCTATCATTGGCTGGGCACCGACGGGCAAGGGCGCGATGTCCTCGCGCGGCTGCTCTACGGATTTCGCATTTCTCTCGTCTTCGCCCTCCTTCTCATTGTCGTTGGACAAACCTTCGGCACCATCATGGGCTCCTTGATGGGTTACCTGGGTGGACGCTTCGATCTGTTCGCCCAACGGGTGATTGAAGTTTGGAGCACGCTGCCCTTTCTCTACGTCGTCATCATCATCGCAACGTTCTTTCGCGTGAACGTCATGATCCTGGTGCTCGTCTTCGCGCTCTTCCAGTGGCTTACGATCACGTACTACATGCGGACCGAGATGTATCGGGAGAAGACCAAGGAATACTGCCTCGCGGCGCGTTCCTATGGCGCGAGCGGTTGGCGGATCATGTTTCGGCACCTTTTGCCCAACTGTTTGACTCCGCTCGTCACCTTCACGCCGTTCTTCATCGTGGGGGCGATATTCTCCCTCACCGCGCTCGATTATCTCGGGTACGGCCTGCCCCCTCCCACTCCGAGCTGGGGCGAGCTGATCGACCAGGGACTCCAGAGCGACAATCGCGACAAGGTGTGGCTCAGTCTCTCTCCATTCGTGGCCATCTCGTTCACGCTCACGCTCGTCACCTTCATCGGGGAGTCGGTGCGCGAGGCCTTCGATCCCAAGCAGTACGCGCGGTACAGGTGAATCGACCGCGGCGTCGCACTTCTAGAAAGGAGTACGCAACATGATCCGCAAGACCTTGCTGCTCGCTGCTGCAACGATCCTGATGGCGGGCCCGGGGCTCATCGGTTGCGGCGGTCAGGAATCGGCCAACGAACAGGAAAGCTCCAGCTCGGAGACGGCTCAATCGCCGGCCGAAGGCGCGGCCGGAGATTCGGTTCAGAAGGCCCTGCCCCAGGGGGTGAGGGTCGATGTCGCGAGCATCCAGTGGGAAACGAACAACGAGGATCCGACCATCGGAGATCCGGGGGCGGTCCAGGGGGGAGTGTTCAAGACCTGGATCGACGCCTACCCGCTCACCTTCCGGCTCGTCGGTCCGGACTCCAACGACGGTTTCGCCGGTTGGAAGCGCTCCTATACCCAGGATTTCGCGCTGGTTCGGCGCCATCCCACCACGGACAACTTCATCCCGTTCCTCGCCACGCACTGGAAGGTGATGGAGGACAACCAGACGATCTACTTCAAGCTCGATCAAGATGCGCGCTGGTCCGATGGAACACCCATCACCGCGGATGACTATGTCTTCTGCGACCAGATGATGCGGAGCCCGCACATCGTCGACCCGTACTACAACGATTACTTCGGCACTCACTTCGCTGCGGTGGAGGCGATCGATCCCTACACGCTCAGGATCGTGGGCATGGAACCGAGCTGGCGCCCGCTCGACGATTACGCCATCTGGCCGATGCCGCGGCACTTCCACAAGCTCGACGAGAATTGGGTCAAGAACTACAACCTCGAGCTGGAGCCTGTGCCGGGGCCGTACGTGGTCAAGGAGCGCACCCCAGGGCAGCGAATCGTCTTCGAGAGGATGCGCCCCTGGTGGGGCGACGAGAAGCGCTACTTCAAAGGGATGTACAACGCCGACAAGATCGACGTGATGGTGATTCTGGATGGGGACAAGGCGTTCGACCACTTCCAGAAGGGCGACATCAGCCACTACATCGTGACTTCCGCGAAGCGCTGGGCGGAGGAGATGAACTTCGATGCCCTGAACAAAGGTTGGGCGCACCGCAAGCGGCTTTTCGTCGAGTATCCGCAGGGTGTCTACGGCTTTTCGATGAACCTGGAGCGCCCCATCTTCCAGAACAAGGACTTCCGCAAGGCGGTCCAGTACGCCTTCAATTTCGAAGAGTTGAACAAGAACCTGATGTATGACGCGTACTACCGGATCGTCTCGGCCTTCGAGGGGACGGAGTACGAGAACAAGGATCTGACCTCTTACGGATTCGATCCCGTCAAGTGCCGCGAGCACCTGACCGCGGCCGGCTATACCAAGCGAGGGAGCGACGGGATCTTCGTCAACGATTCCGGACAGCGGGCCAGCTTCACCCTCACCTACGGTTCCTCCACTCTCACCCGCCACATGACCGTCATCAAGCAAGGGTTCCAGGGGCTCGGCATCGAGATGCAGCTGAGCTTGCTCGAGCCGGGGGTGGCGTTCCAGCGCGGCCTGGAGCGTGAGTACGAGATGACCATCATGAGCCGCACGAGCAATCTCTTCCCCTCGCCGCGCCAGTACTTCGGATCGATCTTCACCCAGTCGAAGAACAACAACAATATCTGGGCCTTCGGTTCGCCGCACACCGACGAGCTCATCGACATCTACGAGAAGAATATGGACAAGGCGGCTCGGGTTGCGGCGATGCACGAGCTCGACGCGATCGTCCAGGACGAAGCGTTCTATGTGCCGTTCTGGCAGTCCCCCTTCGTTCGGTTCCTCTACTGGGACGGCGTCGAGTTCCCGACCTTCTACTTCCCGCGCCGCTATGAGCAGCTGAGTGACTGGCAGGTGTTCTGGATCGATCAGGCCCGTCAGGAGAAGCTGGTCGCGGCCATGAAGGAGAACAAGGCCTACGAGCCGGATCTCGCGGTCGACCAGGATCCATACGAGATCAAGGCGATCCTGGAGAAGTCGATGAGCCAGGTGGCGGGCTGAAGTCGTAGTTTGAATGGCACCTGAGAATGGAGAATCGATCGTTTGCCACTGCTCGACGTCCGTGATCTGAAGACCATCTTTCGAGTCGAAGACGGCGTCGTCCACGCGGTGGACGGGGTTTCGTTTTCGTTGGAACGAGGGGAAACGCTCGGGATCGTGGGAGAGTCCGGTTGCGGCAAAAGCGTTACTGCGATGTCGATCATGCGGCTCATCCCCGATCCTCCCGGTCACATCGCGGGCGGCCAGCTTCTTTGGAAGGGTCAGGACATCCTCTCGATTCCGGACGAACGGATGCCCGACTTCCGCGGCAACGAAGTGGCGATGATCTTCCAGGACCCGATGACCTCGCTCAATCCCGTCTTCACGATCGAGAAGCAGCTGGTGGAGGTCTTGGAGAAGCGCTTCCGCTTGAAAGGCGCGGCCGCGCGCGAACGCGCGATCGAGGCGCTCGACACCGTGGGAATCGCCGATCCGGAGGAGCGGATCACCGCCTACCCGCACGAGCTCTCGGGCGGCATGAAGCAGCGCATCATGATTGCGATGGCGCTCATGTGCGAGCCGGACTTGCTCATCGCGGACGAGCCCACCACTGCCCTCGATGTCACCGTGCAGGCGCAGATTCTCCATCTGATGAAGGCTTTGCAGGCGCGGACGGGCGCGGCGGTGATTCTCATCACTCACGACATGGCGGTGGTGGCGGAGACGTGCGATCGCGTGGTGGTGATGTATGCCGGGCGCGTGATCGAAACGTGCGGAATCGTCGATCTCTTCGAAAACAATCAGCACCCGTACACCCGGGGGCTGCTCGGCAGCATCCCGAAGCCCGGGCAGACCAAGGATACTCCGCTCCCGACCATCGAGGGCATCGTGCCCTCGTTGCTCCATCCGCCGGCGGGGTGCCGGTTCGCGGATCGGTGCCGCTGGGCGCAGGATCGATGTCGAGTGGATGACCCCGAACTGGTCGAGGTCGCTCCAGGACACTGGGTCGCATGCCATTTCCCCCTGGAGATTCGCGCATGAGCGAGGCCACGCGAATCGAGTCTCGGCCCGCGACCAACGACAAGACCCAGGCAACGCCTGTCCTGCGCGTCGAGGATCTGAAGAAGCATTATCCCATCCGCGGGGGGGTCTTCACGAGGAAGCGCGGAGAGGTCAAAGCTGTCGACGGCGTGAGCTTCGATCTCCAGGCGGGCGAGACTCTGGGACTGGTCGGAGAGAGCGGCTGCGGCAAGTCGACGCTCGGGCGCACGCTCATGCGGCTCGAGGAACCGACCGATGGGCGCGTGTTCTATCGAGGCAAGGATCTCGTGAGCTGCTCCAAGAAGGAGCTTTTCGCGCTGCGCGGAAATCTCCAGATGATCTTCCAGGACCCCTACTCGTCGCTCAATCCGCGACTCCCGGTGGGCGAGATCATCCGAGAGCCGCTCGACGTCCACTCGGTAGGCAGCCGCGCCAGCCGCGAGGAGAAGGTGCGCGAGCTCTGTCGCGCTGTCGGCCTCAAGGAAGAAGCGATCAACCGCTACCCGCACGAATTCTCCGGGGGGCAGAGGCAGCGCGTGGGAATCGCCCGCGCGCTCGCGCTGGATCCGGAGATCATCGTCGCGGATGAGCCGGTCTCGGCGCTCGACGTCTCGGTGCAGGCGCAGGTCATCAACTTGATGGTGAATCTGCAGAAGGAGCTTGGCCTCACCTATCTGTTCATTTCCCACGATCTCTCGGTGGTGGAGTACATCTCCGACTCGGTCGCGATCATGTACTTGGGTCGAATCGTGGAAATGGCCAAGAAGGAGACCATCTTCCGGCGGCCGACGCATCCGTACACGCGCGCCTTGCTCGACTCGGTACCCCAACCGAACCCCCGCCGGCGCCGCACGCACGTTCCGATCCAAGGAGAGATCCCGAGCCCGGTCAATCCTCCGCGCGGCTGCCCCTTCCATCCGCGTTGCCCCTACATGATCGAGGCGTGCAAGGAAGCCGTCCCGCCGCTCGATCCGTTCACGGAATCGGGTGATCCGGCGCATGTCGTAGCCTGCATCCGCAAGTACGAGATCTGATCTCCCAGCGGGTCCTGGCGGCGGATCGGAGTACGGTCTGTTTCCGGGCGGGCGCTGCATCCGCTGATGCGATCGAAACGCCGGTGCGCGCATCCAAACGCGCGAACGCCCGCTGCCGATTTGAGGTACGGTTTCCCCGGATGCGAGAAATCACCAGTGGCGCGGCCACTCGAGGACGGAATGAACAAGACAGAGTTGCGGGATTCTCGAAGCGCGGGATCGGCATCGCCGGCTAACCAGCAGCGGGGAGCGGCGCGGGACGGGCTGGGCGTCAACGAGGGCCTCGTCGAGTCGATGAGGGAACGCTTCCTCCGCGATCCCCGGAGCATTTCCCTGGAATGGGCGGAGTATTTCGCGAAGTTGGGCGTGACTCCCGGTGGCGAGCCGCTCATTCCGTTGGATCAACTTTCGGCGGCCTGGGCGGAAGCCTCCGGCGTGTTGGGAACCGCCGATCCGTCGCGCGCGGGAAACGGCCACGCGGAAATTGGCCGGACCAAGAACGGCCACGCCGCGAGCGGACCGGGATCTGCAGTTTTGGACGCTCCGACCCGCGCCACTACCCAGTCGCCCGTTACTGCGCCGACCCACCCCGAAGCCGAGACAGCTGTCTCGCGTGACCAGTCCGCGACCGGCGGTCCCGGTGCCGCGACGTCGAGCGATGATGCCGGTGAACAAGCGCTCGGCGACTCGACGTTCCCCCTGCACCGCATCGACGAGGCGCTCCTTGCCCGACAGTCGGCCTCGTTGCGTTTGATCCATTCCTTCCGCGTCCGCGGGCATCGCATCGCGCACGTCGATCCGCTCGCCGAGACTCCGCCGCACTTTCCGGAGGTCGACCCGGCGTATTGGGGCTTCACGGAAGAGGATCTCGACAAGGAATTCCTCGCGGGCGATCTCCCCGGTGGGCACGTCCAGACTCTCCGCCAGATCCTGGAGACGTGCCGGAGCATCTACTGCGGAAGCATCGGGATCGAGTACGCGCACATCCAGGACGCCGCCAAGCGCGACTGGATCCGCAAGCGGATCGAGACGAACTTCAATCGCCCGGAGCTGAGCGATGACGAGCGTCGCTGGATCCTCTCCCGGATCTCGGATGCCGAGCAGTTCGAGAAGTTCCTGCACATCCGCTTCATCGGGCAGAAGCGATTTTCGTTGGAAGGGGCGGAGTCGCTCATCCCGCTGCTCGACACGATCGTCGAGGATGCTCCCGCGCACGGAATCGAAGAGCTGGTCCTGGGGATGGCGCACCGGGGACGTCTCAATGTCCTGTGCAACACCGTCGGGAAGTCCAAGGCGTCGATCTTTTCCGAGTTCGAGGACCTGCCCAATCCCGAGATCCCGTTCGGTTCCGGAGACGTGAAGTATCACAAGGGTTATTCCAAGGATCGGATCACACGCTCCGGCGAGACGGTTCATCTCTCGCTCACCTCCAATCCGTCGCACCTCGAGGCGGTCAACGCCGTCGTCGAAGGACGCACGCGCGCGAAGCAGGTGAAGCACGGGGATCCGGAAGGACGGACCATCGTGCCGGTGGTGATGCACGGAGACGCGGCCTTCGCGGGTCAGGGCATGGTCGCCGAAACCCTCAACCTGTCGCAGCTCCGGGGCTACTGCACGGGCGGCACGATCCATGTGGTGATCGACAACCAGATCGGGTTCACCACCACTCCCGCGGAAGCACGCTCGACGCTCTACGCGACCGACGTGGCGAAGATGATCCAGGTGCCGATTTTCCACGTGAATGGAGACGATCCGGAAGCCGTCGTGCATGTGGTCCGGCTCGCGATGGGCTATCGCCGCCGCTTCCACAACGACGTCGTGATCAACATGGTGTGCTATCGCCGGCACGGTCACAACGAAGGAGACGAGCCGACCTTCACGCAGCCGGTGCTCTACGCGAAAATCAAGCGGCATCCCTCGGTAAAGAAGGTGTACACGGAGCGGCTCATCGCGGCCGGAGTCGTTTCGCCGCAAGAAGTCGACGAGATGGACAAGCGAGCCGCGGACGAGCTCGACCACGCGCTCGCGTCGATCAAGACCAAACGTCCCAAGGGAGAGGACTACGCCGCGGAGCCGGACGGCCCGTGGACCGGATTTTCTCGCACTCCGCCCGCCGAGGAAGTGGAGACCGGAGTGTCGCGCGAGCGGTTGCTCGATCTCGTGCAGCGGTCTGCGCGGGTGCCCGATGGATTCCATCTGCATCCCAAGCTGGTCGCGCTCTTCAAGAAGCGCGAAGCGGCGGCCAAGGAAGGGCACGGCCTCGACTGGGCCTTCGGCGAGATCATGGCCTACGCCACGCTCGTGCAAGACGGATATCACGTGCGCCTTTCCGGCCAGGACAGCTCGCGCGGAACCTTCAGCCATCGCCATGCGATGCTGGTGGATCAAGAGAACGGGCAGGAGTTCGCTCCGCTCGCAAACATGTTCGAGGAGCAGGGCCGCTTCGAGGTGTACGACAGCTTGCTTTCCGAGGCGGCGGTCCTGGGATTCGAGTACGGCTACAGCCTGGCCGAGCCGAACTCGCTCACGATCTGGGAGGCGCAGTTTGGCGACTTCGTGAACGGAGCCCAGGTCATCATCGACCAGTTCATCGCATCCGCGGAGAGGAAGTGGGGCCGGCTGAGCGGGCTCGTGATGTTCCTGCCTCACGGATACGAGGGGCAAGGTCCGGAGCACTCCAGCGGCCGCATCGAGCGCTTCCTCCAGCTCTGCGCCGAGGGAAATCTGCAGGTGGCGAACTGCACCACGCCCGCGCAGATCTTCCACCTCCTGCGCCGGCAGATGCTGCCGAAGTACCGGTGCCCGTTGATCGTGTTCACTCCGAAGAGCCTCCTGCGACTTCCGGCGGCGAGCTCGCGGATCGAGGAGTTCACGAGCGGGCATTTCCAGAGAGTGCTCGACGATCCTTCCGTGCAGCGTCCGGAGAACGTGCGTCGGATCCTCCTGTGCTCCGGCAAGGTGTATTACGACCTCGTCGCCGCGCGTACCACCGTGGCGGAATCCGCGGAGTCGCCAGCTCGCGCGGCCGGTACCGCTGCCGCCGTTCCGGAATCGGTTTCGCCGATCGACGATGGGCGGGCAGTCATCCGTGTCGAGCAGCTCTATCCTTTCCCGGAGAAGCAGCTCTCCGGAATCCTCGCGCTGTATCCGGATGCGCGTGAGTTCGTCTGGGTCCAGGAGGAACCGCGGAACATGGGGGCGTGGACCTTCATCCAGGAGCGGATCGCGGCACTGCTGCCCGAGCGAGCGACGCTTCGCTACGCGGGCCGAGCGCCTGCGGCCAGCCCCGCCGTGGGTGCATCCTGGTTGCACCTCCGCCAGCAGCGGGAGCTAGTGGCAGATGCTCTCGGAGCGTAGAGTGGCTTTGAAGCCGTGTCGCTGTCCCGCTGTGTAATCCAGGATCTACAGGTCCGTGGTACGCAGAGGGACGCTTTTCTGGCGGCTGTGCAACCCCATCTAAAGCAGGACCGGGCCAATGCGTGGCGGCCAGTTAATTAATCTTCCGTCCAAACGGCCGGAGGTTGCTGCCCATCATCCAATTCTATATTTGACAGGCGACGAGAGAGGCGTTATCGTCGTAGACGCTCGTGAGGGCCGCACACTTCACTTGGGAAGCCTCACCCGCGCGAGCATGGCTGCAAACTCAGGAGGTAACTCGATGAGTCTCTCTCTCTCTCTCTCTCTCTCTCTTGCCGGCAACCTCTCGTGAGTATTTTCGCCAATACGAGATTCCCATTCGCGCCATCGGCGCGGGGATCGTTGGCGCGCTTTGCTTGGTCCTAATCATCTGTTCCTCGTCCGAAGCGGCACCGAGCTGCAGCGAAGTGTCGTGCGCCCCACATCCAAACTGTCAGTCGTGGATCGAATGGAAGGAGTGTGCTGGTGGCTACCGCGAATGGAGGTGTCATTGGACCGGAGTGGGGTGCAACAGTGGTGTAGGAGTTTGGGAGGTTTGTGAATGCTCGGGTTCGTGCTTCGTAGCCGGGACCACGATCACTATGGGTGATGGCACCACCAAGCCGATCGAGAAGGTCCGCGAGGGCGACGTCGTGCTCGCTTGGGACGAAGCCACCAAGAGACTTGTGTCCTCTTTCGTTACCAAGGTCCACGAGCCCTACCAGGTTGCCTCATACTTTCGGATCAATGGGAAAATCGGAGTCACCGGAACGCATCCATTTCTGACTGACAGCGGGTGGGTGAAAGTGGAAGATCTTCTGCTAGGAGCCCAGCTGGTCGCGGGGAATGGATTATCGACTCCGCTTCTCTCCATCGAACGGCAGGACGAAACTGTTTTCGTTTACAACATTGCAGTCGAAGTTGGGACATACATCGCGGAGGAGTTGATCGTACACAACAAGGACTTGCCGTACGAGCAACAGCAGCCCTGCCCTCCTGATTGTGAGCCGCACTGGCGATAGAGCTGGGTTTCTTCACTCCGGCTTGGCCCCGTCGACAGACTCTGCGGAGTTGTTTGGTCCGGGGCCGGCCGGGGAGAGCCTGGCCATTCGCTCGGATGGAGCGATCAGAATTGTGGGGCATTGTAGCGCCACAGCCCCACGGGACGAGGTGCGGAGACAGATCATGTCAGGGATCGCCAAATGGAGTGGCCATCGCGAGCATCTGCAAGTGATGAAACCGCAACCGAGGATATCCGGGCATCGCTGGATGTTCGCTTGCGCGCTTGCGTTGCTCGTGGCCAGCTGGGGATGCAATGACGACGAAGGGACTCAGCCTCCACCACCGGACACGACGCCCCCCGCCGTCATCACCGATTTTCGGGCCGAAGCCGGTTTGGCCGGGACGATCGAGCTGACCTGGACGGCTCCCGGTGATGACGGATCAGAGGGACAAACGGCGCAGTATGCAATTCGCTATTCGGCAGATCCGATGTCAGAAGCGGTCTTCGATACGGCGTTGAGCCTGCCCTTTCCTTCTGTCCCGCGCTCAGCTGGACAGAAGGAAAGCCTCGAAGTAGCGGATCTCGCTCTTGGGATCTGGCATTTCGGAGTCAAAGCTGCCGACGAGATTCCCAACTGGTCAGCACTATCCAACGTGGCGTCGACGAACGTAGCCGACGCGATCGCTCCGTCGGCAGTGTCTGACCTTCGGGTCGACGGGTTGAAAGCGACCGCCGTCTTACTGGCCTGGACTGCGCCAGGCGGTGATGGTGAGGTAGGGCAGGCTGCAGCTTACGACCTGCGCTACGCACAAAGTCCGCTCGACCTCGAGACGTGGGAAGAGGCCTTCTCCGTTTCCGGGCTCCCGGATCCGGCACCTAGTGGAGCTAGTGAGTCGTTCCTGGTTTCCGGACTGCTTGGAGCCACGACCTACCATTTTGCTCTTCGCTCCACCGATGCGGCGGGAAACTGGTCCGAGCTTTCGAATGAAGTAGTCGCAGTCACCGATCGAGACACCATCCCTCCCGATTCTGTGTCCGATCTCCGCGTCATCGACGTGCAGCAGAACAGCATCAAACTCAGCTGGACGGCACCGGGGGACGATGGAGTCGAGGGACAGGCGGACAGATATGACCTTCGGTACTCAACGATCCCCATCGATGACGAGTCCTGGGATAATGCCGTGCCGGTACGTGTAGTGCCTCGGCCGGGCTCGGCGGGCACGGTCGAAACGATGCGAGTCTCGGGTCTCGAGACACTGACGGAGTACCACTTTGCTCTGCGGGTAGCTGACGCCGCTGGGAATCCGTCGACGCTCTCGAACCGGGCGACGCACTCGACTTCGCGGCTAACTCGCTTGACGACGACCGTGGCGGGTTGGGGAGCCTTTGATCCTCGATGGTCTCCCGACGGGAGCACCATCGCAGTGTCCGCAAACTTCGGAGGACCACTTCCTCGGGATCTCTTTCTACTTTCAGCGGAAACAGGGGAACCGATTCAGCTCACTCATTCGCCGGGAGACGAGTCCCATCCCTGTTGGTCACCCGACGGCACGCGGCTCGTGTACGTGTACACAGGGTATACCAAGTCCGGTGCGGCAGAGATTTGGACGATCGACGCCGTCGTAGGAGCGAAACCTCGCCGCCTCTACGCCCATGGAAAACGCGATGTAGTTGCGTGCGATTGGTCGCGCGACGGAACCGAGATCGTCTTCGTGCTCGCCCTCTCCAATGCAGCCGCGGAACTCTGGACTGTGTCCTCGGACGGAGATTCTCCCCAGTTTCTCGCAGGAGGACCGCACGAGGACATCTTCACCGCCCGGTGGTCGCCGAATGGGGATCGTATCGTTTTCGATTCGACGCGCGGAAGTGCACCGGGGAATCAGGATTCCAACATTTGGATGGTTCCGGCGTCAGGAGGGGATCCGGTCAAGATCACGTTCGGAGGAACGGACGTTTCCCCTGCTTGGTCTCCAGACAGCCAGAGAATCGCATTCGGCAGGGGACGTTCGGGACCAGGCATCTGGACGATGTCCAGTGCCGGGCTCGATCTCGTGAGTTGGAGCTCTGGGCCGGCCTCCGCGGGGTTTCCATCGGACTGGTTACCGAACGGCACACGCGTCTGTTTTACAGCCACGGAAGGTCCGAGCAACATCTCCGATGTCTGGATCTTGTACGTGAAGCAGCCAGACTCACGGAAGCGGTAGCGCGCCATCGGGTTCGATGAGGACGCGCTCGATGGCCGGGAAGGTTTCGACTTCGTCGTTGATCTCGCCAGCCCGCAGCAGATCGAACGCGCAGTCGCAACGCAGCTCGACGATTCCGGTGCGGGAACCCACGGCTTCGTCGTAGGAGCTCCAGGCGGAGTCCCACCGCTGCTGCAGCGCGTGGGCCATCGCGTCGCTGGGAGCTAGTGGCAGATGCTCTCGGAGCGTAGAGTGGCTTTGAAGCCGTGTCGCTGTCCCGCTGTGTAATCCAGGATTTACAGGACCGTGGCAACGCAGAGGGACGCTTTTCTGGCGGCTGTACAACCCCACCCAAAGCGGGACTGGGCAAATGCATGGCGGCCAGTTGATTAGCCTGAATTCGTCATTCTACGCCGCTCGATCGAGCGCATGAAGGAATCGATCGAAGCGTTTCCGGACGGAATCGTTGTCTGCGAGGCGGAGTCGAAGCTTCCCCGACGTTCGAGTCAGGCGTCCAGCTCGGTTGAGCAGCCGAGTTGCGGGCCAGCATCCGGCCCGGTGGCCGGGACGTTCTCCTCGAGTATACCGTTTCCGCCGGGCGGCGTTACGTGCTGGAGGCGTTCGACGTGGCCGGCAGGCGCATCGCGAGACTCGCCGAAGGCATGGGAGGCGACAATGGAACCAAACAGACTACGTGGAAGCCTCGCGGTCCGAGCGGCGTCTACTTCCTGCGATTGGACAATGGAGCCGGTACGTCGACGCGCCGGGTGGTCCTTGTTCGCTGATATGGAACGACCCTGTCAACTATCCGCCGTCACGAGGTTGACGCTCGTCGTGGTAGTGATCTCCGGCTTGGCGATCGCGCCGGTTCGGGCCCGCACGTGGACAGCCTCAGCCGACGGAACGAGCGGGGATGGATCGATCACAGAGATCCTGGTGGAGTATTCGGACGGGGACTCGATCGTGATTCTCCCCGGTGTGCACGAGTGGAATCAGGAAGGCGGGCTGAGGCGCAGCGTCACCATCATCGGGAGCGGTTCCGACGAAGTGGTTGTGCTTCCGAACCATGTCGCGTTCCTTGACTGCGACTACCTGGTGATCGAGGGTGTCAGCTTTCGTGGGGGCAGCAATATACACGGAGCGCAGGATGTGGACTCGGTGGTCTTTCGCGGCGTGGAGTTCTCGGAAAACCACGCCGGGATCACCATCTCGCAGGGGAAGTATGCGTCCCTTGCGTCCTGCGTCATAAAGGACAATGTTGTCACAAATCCCGCCGTCGGCGCTGCCGGATTGACTGTCTTGATGGATCGACTCGAGGTGATCGACTGCCTGTTCTCCGGGAATGTCTCCTACATAGGCAGGCCG
>CAMPIC010000001.1 GCA_946886185.1 uncultured bacterium | reverse complement strand
AGGTGATCGCGCGAACGCTCCACCGTCTGAGTCCGCGCCACCCGCGCCCGTTCGTGGCGATCAACTGTGCCGCCATCCCGGAGACGCTGCTGGAGAGCGAAATCTTCGGTCACGAGAAAGGCGCCTTCACCGGCGCGACCTCGGCTCGCGCCGGCTGCTTCGAACAAGCCCATGAGGGGACGCTTTTCCTGGACGAAATCGGCGAGATGCCGCTCGACCTGCAGAGCAAGCTGCTGCGCGTGCTGGAGGATCAGAAAGTTCGCCGCGTGGGTGGAGAAAAGGAGATCCACGTCGACGCGCGCGTCATCGCGGCAACCAACGCGAACGTCAAGGCGGTCCTGGGGAGCGGAAAGTTTCGCGAGGATCTGTACTTCCGTTTGAATGTGTTTACCTTGGAGATCCCGCCGCTACGCGACCGGCGGGAGGACATCCCGACGCTCGCGGAGCATTTCCTGCACGAGTTCGTGTCGGAGAACCAGTCGCACTGCGCGGGAATCTCCGAGGAAGCGCTCGAGATCCTCCGGGGACATGATTGGCCGGGAAACGTTCGCGAGCTGCGCAACGCCATCCAGCGCGCCGCCATCCTGTGCAACGAGGGAGAGATCCAACCCCATCACCTGCCTCCGACGGTGCGCCCCCGCGGGAGCAGCCCCAAATCGGACGGCAAGTCGATCACGGTCCAGGTCGGCACCTCCATCGCCGAGACGGAGAAAGCGCTCATCCTCGCGACCCTCCAGGCCTGCGGCGGCAAAAAGCCGGAGGCGGCGGAGATCCTCGGAATCAGTCTCAAGACGCTCTACACCCGGTTGCACGAATACGAAGGTGTGGAGGCGAGCGAGGCGGAGAAGAGTTCGTGAAAGCCGTCTGGTTGAGCCGCCAGCTCCTCACGTTGCTCCTGCTCGCGGTCGTGCTCGTCCTGGTCTCCGGATTCCTCGAACTGATCAGCGCCGTCCGGCTCTCCTCGCGCCAGGCGCGGGTGGAAGCGACCCTGGTTTCCGGAGCGGTACGAAGCCAGCTCGCCGAGCTCGCCAGGACCCATTCGCCCGATTCGCTGCGGGCCATCGGCCGCGACGCGCGGCTCCAAACCACCTTGCGCGATGCGCTCGTGCTGGCTCCGTCGGTTGCCCGCGTGGGCGTGTCCGCTCCCGATGGCGTGACGGTGGCGCACACCGAACCGAGCCGGGTCGGCACCATCATTCAGCCCTACCCCGATCTCCCGCCGACGGAAGGGATCGTGGATGCCGTCGAGCTCCTCATCGCACTGGGAGCCAAGCGCGCGATGGTCGCCTATCAAATCGAGACTCCGCTCGAGATCAACCGCAAGCCGTTTGCCTCGATCCGCGTCGTGCTCGCGGACACCTACATCTGGCAATCGGTCCGCGAGGCGGGCCGCCGCGGAATGCTCACGGCGCTCATCGTGGTGCCGATCGCGGCCGTCTCCGGATTGGCGCTGGCGCGTATGGCGACGGGAAGACTCCGCACGCTCGAGCAGGGGATCACCGCTCTCCGTGAGGGGCGCTTCGACGCGCCGCTTCCCGACTCCGGCGCGGATGAGTTCAGCCGTCTCGCTCACGAATTGAACCTGCTCGGAGCGGAGTTCCGGCGACGGCAGAAAGAGTGGGAAGAAGGATCCAGCTCGTCTCCTCTGGCCGCGGTGGTGGAAGGGCAGACCCGCGTCTTGATGCGTCTCGCCCACATGGCCTCGGGCGTCGCGCACGAGCTTCGCAACGAGCTGCAAACGATACAGAGCAACTTGGAAGTGGCCCGCTTCGATCCCGGACAGGCTTCGGAATCGCTCGACCGCGCCCTCCAGGGGGTTTCCAACGTCGGCCGTTCGGTTCGCGGATTCCTCACCGTGGCGCGGTTTCGACCACTCGCGACCCAGCGGTTCCAGATCAACGATCTGCTCCGTGAGATCCATGAAGAGCTCCGGAACAACGCCGCGCTCGCCGGTGTCGAGCTGGACCTTGCCTTGGGCGACGGTCTCCCGGAGACTGTTGCCGACCCTGCGGTGATTCGGCAGGCGGTGGACAATCTGGTGCGCAATGCCCTCCAGGCGCTGTCTGAATCCGGAGGACGCGTCGTGCTGCGAAGTTCCGCGGACGCGGAATCGGTTTCGATCATCGTCGAGGACGACGGTCCGGGCATGCCCGCGCAGGTGCTGGAAAAAGCGGGTACTCTCTACGTCACGAGCCGCAAAGACGGCACCGGAGTCGGGCTCGCACTGGTTCATCAGGCGATGGAACTACACGGCGGCTCGGTCCTAATTCGTTCGGGAGACGGCAAGGGCACCGAGGTCAGACTGAACCTTCCTTCGGTGCCGGCGTAAATCATCATGCTGCTTCACACTCGTCGCTGGCCGGCCATGGCTGTGCTTCTCGTTCCGCTCTTCGCGGGATGCGCGTGGGTGCGTGGACCTTCTGGGCCGGGCATGAATGGCGAGGAACTCGCCACGGTGGCGCATCAGGATACCGTACATATCGTCGTGGCGGCGGACACCTCCATCGTGGAGCCGCCAGCCGCGACGCCGCCGAAGAGCCGTTCAACGCAGCCGCCGGCTGCTGTGGCGCCTGCCGCCGAGAACGCCGCGGGTGGCGCCGTGGAACCGCCACCGCCCGTGGACATCTCGGTGCAGATGAGCGAGGCGGCGCGCTCCGAGATGGAAGAGGAAGCGCGTGCGCGGATCTCACGAACCAATGAAATCCTGAGTGGAATCGATTCTTCCGGCTTCACCCCGGCAAAGCACGATGCCCTCATCACGATCAGAGGGCTCATCGAATCCGCCGGCGCCGCGCTCGATCAGGGCGATGTACAGGCGGCCGATTCCCTGGCGCGAAAAGCGCTGCTCCTCGCGACCGATCTCGCTCCGAAGTGATCCGGCAGCTCCTCGAAACGCCGCAACGCTCCTCATTCCAGCGAAATCCGAAGAACTCGGGGAAGCACGAAGGCGGCTGCTGATGGATCAGCAACCGCCCGGCGAGAAGCGTGCGGAACTCAGCGCGTCACGCTGGCGCGTCCGCGCGAGAATCGATTCCAGAATCAGTTCTGGGAGAGCGATTCCTCCTGCTCGTCCAGGGGAATCCTCTCGACGAGGCTGATGAAGACCTGCCGGCGCTGATCATTGCCCGCGCTCTCAGGACTGTTCGCGGTCACCATTTCTCCGAAGCTCACTGACTGGAAACGGCTGAGCTGGCCCGGAGTGTGGTCGATCAGGTACCGCAGCACCGCGTCCGCTCGACGATGGCCGAGCGCCAAGTTGTAGTTCGGATCCCCGGTCGGATCGGTATATCCGTACACGTCGACCAGGTAGTGCGGGTTGTCCGCAATCTGCTGAGCGACCTGGGAAAGGGTTCCCTCCGACTCGCTCGAGAGCTCGGCGCTGTCGAACTTGAAGTACACCTGGTGGTGGGCGGCTTCACGGAAGCCGGCTTTGCCCAGCGCGAGATCCCGCATGCCATCGGCGGCGCCATAGGCCGCATCGGCGCGGGCCATCGCTTCGTCCGAGGTTTGACCGGCATCATCGATACGCGCGGATAGGTCGTCGTGCTGCGCATCCATGTCCTGCCGAAGCTCGGAGATCTGGTCGTTGATATAACCCTTGGTCGCGCAACCGGCGGAGCCCAGTGTCAGGACCGCGCCGCCCAGGACCAAGCTGCTCCATTTCTTCATCTCACATTCCTCCTGTGTTCGCGTGCGGCCGAACCAGCACGCTTCCATGAACGGCTCGGGCGCTCCTACGCGACTGATCGACACACGAACCGTGCCACCCATCCGCGATCGCCTCACGGCGTGGGAACCCTATGCAACGATGGATGTTGAGTGCGCGAACGAAAACCTCTGGAACGTTCCAGATCGATCGATTGGTTTGTGGGAATTACAGGCGCCTGTGATTTCTACTCCTCTGCCGGAACCCGACCGGCGGGAAGATTCCCTGAAATTCCGGCCTGACGCGCCATCGGCGGCATCGACAGAGCGCCAGATCCCTTGATGAAGGTGCCTCGGGCGGAGCTCCGCGTCCGGGTGGCACGCATGTTGTTTTGCGAGCCCACGATCCTCGCCACCGGCCTGAAGAAGGAGAGTCCCGATGAGATCCTGGGCCTGCGTCCTCCCGCTGTTCCTTGCCGCCGGCGCCCTCGGCTGCTCCGAAGAGATGATCGAAATTCCGAAGGGTACGCGGCTCTCCGTCACGCTGGCCAATGCCGTGCGATCGGACGAGAGCCACCCCGGAGACGAGGTCGTCGCGGTGACGACCGAACCGATCCAGCTTCGCAGCAAGATCGTTTTGCCCTCGGGCACGAAGGTGCTGGGAGTCGTGACGAGCGCAACTCCTGCCGGTTCCGGCGATCCGGCGACTCTGGCGATCGAGTTCCGTCAACTCCAGGATCGCCAGGGGACCACCCACTCCATCGAGACGCACCCCATCCGACTGGTCTCGCGGGATCCAAAGACCGCTCGAACGGGAGCTCCGGCCACGGTGGTCGATGTCGATCCGGGCGGTCAAGCCGCGGTCGTGGGCGGAGCGGTCGAATCTCAGGAAGCGGTCCTGACCACCAGCGAAGACATCGCGCTGCAGCCTGGCCAGCGCATCTTGTTCCGCCTCGACACTCCCGTTCGGATGCGCGCCCCGATCGCTGCATGAACGAATTCGGGTCGGCGGCCCGACTCCCTCCGATCGCCCAGAGGCGTTACTCTGGTGAAGCAATCGACGCGGAGACGAGGGAGGAGCTTTTTTGGACCTGCTCCAAAACCAGCTGCTTTGGACAACGGTCGCGGCCAGCTTGATCGCGCAAGGGGTGAAGGTATTGATCTCGCTCGTCACGGAATCCCCGGGCCGTGCCGTTTCGCGGATTTTCGAAACCGGAGGAATGCCGTCGGCCCATAGCGCCGCGGTGACCGCGCTGGCCACCGGCATCGGCTGGCGCGACGGGTGGTCGAGCACCGCCTTCGCGATCGCGGCGGTCTTCGGCTACATCGTGATCTACGATGCCACCGGCATCCGCCGCCATGCCGGTATGCACGCGGCGCTGCTCAATCGCCTGGTCAACGAGCTCCGTCACCTCATGGAAGACCAGGGCGCTCCCAGCGACGCGCTGAAGACGCTGCTCGGGCACACCTATCCGCAGGTGTTGGCGGGAATCCTGCTGGGACTCGCGATCAGCGCCATCTCGTTCGGCTGAGCAATGCGGCTTACCGCGCGCCGTCCTCCTCGGGCGGCTCCACCCTCGGAGAAGTCTCGTCCGTCTCCTCACTCATGGAGCTGTCTTCCGCCGGAGACGAATCGGATGGGGCGCTCTCTTCCAGCGGGCGCGCATCCACGCCACCGAACGCTTCCAGAGCTTCGTTCCGCGTCGGATAGATCTCCAGCACTCGATCGAGCTTCGTGATCTCCATGATTCGCGCCAGCCGATCGTTGAGGCCGGCGAATCGCGTGGCGCCCCCGTGCCGCCGGACCATCTCGAAGATCGAGACGAGAGCGCCGATCCCGGTGGAGTCGACCCAGCTGACCTCTTGAAGGTCGAAGAGGTACGACTTCCGCCCCTGTCCCAACAGTCGCTCGATCGCCTCGAACAGGCGCGCTGCATCGGCAGCGCCGGTCAGGCGTCCCGCCGGCGCAACCACGACCACGTTCGCTTCGCTGGTGAGTCTCAATTCCATCTTCGTCCCGGTGTTGTCCTCGGCGCTGTTGCCGAACTTCGGCTAGTCATTCTGCTCCAGAAGCCCCCGCCGGCGCTACCCATCTGCGGAAGCGCGACCGGAAAGCAAACGGGGTTGGCACCAGACTTTCCACACGAACCCTCGAGCTGGGGGATGACTCGGCGAGGCAAGGGAAGGATCCAAGGATGCGCTCATCCGTGGCCGGAAACAGAGGGAATCGCATGGCAGGAAACACACGCGAGTCGGCCCCCGCTCTCTCTTTGCTCCGCAATCGACTCTGGGCGGGGCTGCTCCTCGGCGTCCTCACCGGATGCGCAGCGCGGTCGCAGCTCTACGACATGTGGGTCGATCCCGCGGCTGCATCGGCTCCTCTGGAGAACCTGCTGGTGATCGCGATGACCCGCGAGGAGCCCGCTCGAAGGTTGTGGGAGGACGAGTTCGTTGCGCGCCTCGGCGACCACGACACGCGCGCCGTCCCATCCTATCGATTGTTCGCGTCCGAAATACCGGACACCAGCCAGATCGCCTCCGCACTCGCCAAGGAACGCTTCGACGGAGTCCTGATCATCAATCGGCTGCCCAGCCAAACCGAAACCCGGTACGTGCCGGGATACGTCACCACCGAGCCAGTGACGCGATACAGCTACTGGAGACGCCGCTACGTGACCCGGTATCGCGAGGTTCTCCACCCATCCTACGTGGAGACGGCTCAGATCGTACGCCGCCAAGTGGAGGTCTGCTCCGCCCGTCGCGGGGGCGAGCTGCTCTGGACCGGCACCACCGAGACGGTCGATCCATCTTCGCCGGAGATGGTTCGAAAGGAAGCCGCCGCGCTCATCGTTCCCGAGCTCGCGCGCCATGGAGTGATCTCCGGCAGCTGAGACCAACGGGCTCAACGCGCCGAATGGCCGCTGTTTCTACAATAGCGCTTGCGTCGGCGCTTCGACCGGGGTCAGGCGCTGCGCTTGCCCGTTTTCGAGTGCGAATGGCGCCCCTCTGCGATTTCCTCGATCATCTTTTCGCAGAACGCCGGCAGGTCTTGCGGCTTTCGGCTCGTCACTAAGCCGGCGTCGGTCACCACCTCCTGGTCGACCCAGGTGGCTCCGGCGTTGCGAAGATCGGTCTGAAGACTGGGCCAGCTGGTCACTTTCCGCCCCTGCACCACATCCGCTTCCACGAGCAGCCATGGAGCGTGACAGATCGCCGCAACCGGCTTGCTCTGATCGAAGAACGCCTTCACGAACTCCACCGCCCCCGGATCCATCCGCAGACGATCCGGATTCATCACACCGCCCGGCAGCACCAATGAGTCGTACTGATCCGGATTCGCGCTTCCGAGCTCGACATCGACATCGAACGTGTCGCCCCAGTTCTTTTCGTTCCACGCTTTGATTCCGTTCTTGTCGAGAGAGATCAGGTCGACGGAAGCGCCCGCTGCGCGCAGCGCCTCCATGGGCTCGGTAAGCTCCGATTGTTCGACTCCGTTGGTGGCCAGGATCGCCACGTGCTTTCCTTTGAGTTTGTCCGACATTGCGTACTCCGCCTTTCTCGCGACTGTTCGTTGATGGCGAGAAGGGGCAATCGCCGTTCCAACGACGCTGGTCGCGCTCCAGCCGGAAATTCTCAGCTTTCCTGGTCTGACGATCGGCTTTCGCGCGAGGAGATCCCGACGAGCCTTTTCCAGAGCAGGATGTGGCGCGCGCCGGCGCGAGGCCCCACTTTCGCGTTCGACGCGGTCGCACGCAGCGTCAACTGATCCCCGTCGATTTCGAAGCTCCGTTCCTGTACGGAGCCGATCCAATTCGGAAACGCCGATGCCTCGATGCGATGGACCACCATTCCGGTTTCCGAGCTCGCGTCGTAAGAACCGTAGTACGAGATCGATCCGTGGAACGCCGCGCGAATCTCCTCGGCGGTTCCGCCGAACGGATCTCCCTCCGCGAACGTGGGGCGGGCCTCGGCCAGCATCTGGAGCGACATCCTGCCGGATCGGTCGTAGCAGAGGCGCCCGCGAGGTCGCTCTCCAAAGGGGAGAACTTCATTCCCATCATTCAAGGTCGCCGACCAACGCACCAGCTCCCACGTCCCCACGATGGCCAGGGGAGGTTTCCTCGCTGGAGCGATGGAGAGCGGCACGGCCTCCCGGGGAGGCCATTCATGATGGAGGAGCCCCAGCAACGCCCCATCCTGGATCTCTCCTGCCAGCCAGTAGCGTTCCAGCTGGGTCCCTTCTCTGCGGAATCCCTGCCGCGCGAGCGCTCGGAGCGAACGCTCGTTGCGGGGATCCGCATCCGCTTCGAGCCGGTGCAGATGCAGCTCCTCGAACGCGAAGCGGATGAGAATCGACAGCGCTTCGGTCGCCAACCCGCGCCCCCACGCAGAACGAGCCAGGGCGTACCCGATCTCCGCTCTGCGATGCTCCGGGTCCACTCGGAACAGAGTCGCGGTCCCGAGGACGCGATCCTCCGATCGATCGACGATTCCCCACTCGAAAAGACGGCGGGAGTGGAAACCGTCGGCGATGTCCCGCAGGAGCTGCCCGGTCTGCTCCCGCGACTTATGAGCAGGGGAGCTCCAGAATCGCATCACTTCTCGATCGGAATAGATCGCGAACAGATCATCCAGGTCGTCGTTGCGCAACGGGCGCAGCACGATGCGCTCTCCGGCGAGAGCCGGCACCTCGTCTCCCCATTCGAATTCCACCATTCCTCCCTGTGAAGCAGGACGTCCAGCGCGATTCTAGCGAGACGAGCCTCCTCCGAGGACCGGCGCGAGGATCGACTGCATCTCGGTCCGTTTTGGGCATATACTCGCGCGCGCGTCATGTCCACGATCCGGCCATGAATCCGGAGCTCCGCCGCCGATCCCCTCGGGGAGGCCCGGCGAGCTCCGTCGAAAGGAGATCGACTCCATGCTGTCCGCCGCGTTCGATCGAATCGCTCCCCGCCTCCATCTAGCGCTCTCGGCGGTCTTCGCCACGGGAGTAGCCGTCCTCGGCGGTGTGGACGAAGCCAGCGGATCTCAGGCGGACACCGGCGTGACGAAAGAGCGTCCGGTCGCCACCTACTCGATCGTGGCGAGAGACCCTGCGACCGGACAGATGGGGGTGGCCGTGCAATCGCACTGGTTTTCGGTCGGGCCGATCGTTCCCTGGGTGGAGAGCGGCGTCGGCGCCGTGGCGACGCAGTCCTTAGTAGATCCCACGTATGGGCCCCTCGGTCTCGAGATGATGCGCGCGGGACGCACCGCTCCAGAAGCGCTGCGCGCGCTCACCGGCACGGACGCGGATTCCGCGGTCCGGCAGGTCGCGATGCTCGATACGGCCGGGAACATCGCCGCGCACACCGGCAGCCGCTGCATCTTCGCCGCAGGGCATCGCACGGGAGATCAGTACTCCGTCCAGGCGAACCTCATGGAAAAGCCGACGGTGTGGGAGGCGATGGCTCAGGCCTATGAAGGCTCCCAGGGGGATCTGGCGGAGCGGCTCCTCGCCGCGCTCGAAGCGGCGGAAGCGGAGGGAGGAGACATTCGCGGCAGGCAGTCCGCCGCGATCGTCATCGTCAATGCCAGACCGACCGGAAAGCCATGGCTCGATCGACTTTTCGATCTCCGCGTCGAAGACCATCCCGATCCGGTCGCGGAGTTGCGACGCCTCGTCACGCTGCAGCGCGCCTATCAGAAAATGAACGAAGGGGACGAGTGGATCGCGAAAGAGAACCTCGAAAAGGCGCTCGAGGCCTACCATGCCGCCACCTCTCTCGTTCCGGACGAGGCGACGAACGGCGAAGCGGCCTTCTGGGTGGGGATCACGCTGGCCGACGCCGGCCGGGCTGACGAGGCCATCCCGTACCTGCGCCGCGCTTTCGCCCAAGACGATCGCTGGGCGGAGCTGGTCACGCGCCTGCCCGCATCCCAGCTTCTCCCCGACGATGGCACCGCCCAGCGGCTGGTGGAGGCGATGCGGCAGAAATAGGGCGGCCTTCCGGAGACTCGGCGTTTTCGGAACTGTTTTCCCGGAGGTTGCCGGCGTCGCCTACTTCGGAAAGTACGTATCTGCCTGCGCTACAACTCGATATCAAATCCATACCAAGCAGTCGTAAATTCGTCTGCAGAATACAGACAAGTTCGTAGTATTATCCCCGTTCGTACCCGCGCCGGGCATGCAAGCCTGCGCGACACCGCGGAGCACCGAGGACGGGACCGTGAAGCTGACCTCTCAAGAAGAGTACGGACTGCGATGCATCCTCGTCCTGGCGCGTGCCAGCGCAGGCGACGACGCCGGGGCATTCCCGAAAAGCGAGTCGGCTGCCGGCGCGGCCGGATCGAATGCCGGTCTCCAGGCACTCACCGTCGCCCAGATCGCCGAGCGCGAGGGTATCTCCACCGAGTATGCCGGCAAGCTGATGGGGGTCTTGGTGCGCGCGGGACTGGTAGAGAGCGAGCGCGGCCGCTATGGCGGTTATCGGCTCGTCCGCCCTCCGCACCAGATCACAGTGGCGGAAGCGCTCACCGCCCTGGGCGGCAAGCTCTACGACGGAGAGACCTGCGACCGGTTCGCGGGGGATCACACCCTTTGTGTGCACAGCGGCGAGGGCTGCACGATCCGTTCGGTCTGGTCCGGTCTCCAAGAAATCATCGATCAGGTCCTGACCCGAATGACGCTGCGCGACCTGATCGAACACAACGCCCACGGAATGTCGGAGCGCATCCGCCGTCAGACGGAGATCCCGGCCTTCCAAGTCGGCGCTCCGGAAAGCTGAGGGGCAGATGTCGATAACACAGGATCCGCTGCAGAACCTCACGCAGAGTGAGTACAAGTACGGCTTCTCCACGCAGATCGAAACCGACTCGATCCCGAAGGGCCTGAGCGAGGAGATCGTCCGACTGATTTCATCCAAGAAGAGCGAGCCGGAGTTCATGCTGGACTGGCGCCTCAAGGCGTATCGCCGCTGGCTCGACATGTCGGAACCAAAGTGGGCCAACGTTCGCTACGAGCCGATCGACTATCAGGACATCGTCTATTACTCCGCGCCCAAGAAGAAGCCGAAGCTGGAGAGCCTGGACCAGGTCGATCCGGAGCTGCTCGAAACCTTCGCGAAGCTGGGCATCTCTCTCGAGGAGCAAAAGCGCATCTCGGGTGTCGCGGTCGACGCCGTCTTCGATTCGGTCTCGGTCGCGACCACGTACAAGACCAAGCTCCGCGAGATGGGCATCATCTTCTGCTCATTCTCGGAAGCAGTGCAGGAGCACCCCGAGCTCGTTCAGCAGTATCTGGGGTCCGTGGTGCCGTACACGGACAACTTCTTCGCGGCCCTGAACTCGGCGGTCTTCTCCGACGGCTCGTTCGTCTACGTGCCGAAAGGCGTGCGCTGTCCGATGGAGCTTTCTACCTACTTCCGGATCAACGCGGCGGACACCGGGCAGTTCGAGCGCACCCTCATCATCGCGGAGGAAGGCGCCTACGTCAGTTACCTGGAAGGCTGCACCGCGCCGATGCGCGACGAGAACCAGCTCCATGCGGCGGTGGTGGAGCTGATCGCGCTCGATGATGCGCAGATCAAGTATTCGACCGTGCAGAATTGGTATCCGGGCGACAAGAACGGCAAGGGGGGCATCTACAACTTCGTGACGAAGCGAGGAGCCTGCCGCGGTCGCCGTTCCAAAATCTCGTGGACGCAAGTCGAGACCGGTTCGGCCATCACCTGGAAGTATCCGAGCTGCATCCTCCAGGGAGACGATTCGGTCGGAGAGTTCTACTCCGTGGCGGTGGCGAACAACTACCAGCAGGCGGACACCGGCACCAAGATGATCCACATCGGAAAAAACACCACCTCCACGATCATCTCCAAGGGCATCTCCGCCGGGCATGGCCAGAACAGCTATCGCGGGATGGTCAAGATCCTCAAAGGCGCGGACAACGCCCGGAACTACTCGCAGTGCGACTCGATGCTCATGGGCGACCAGTGCGGAGCGCACACCTTTCCCTACATCGAAGTGAAGAACCCGACGGCTCAGCTCGAGCACGAAGCGACGACTTCCAAAATCGGAGAAGACCAGATCTTCTACTGCAAACAGCGCGGCCTTTCCGAAGAGGACGCCGTCAACCTGATCGTGAACGGGTTCTGCAAGGAAGTGTTCCGCGAGCTTCCCATGGAATTTGCCGTGGAAGCGCAGAAGCTGCTCGCGGTCAGTCTCGAGAACGCGGTCGGATGAACGTCGAGAGGGCACCGATGACCACTCCCTTGCTCAAGATCACGAATCTCCACGCGGAAGCGGGCGGCAACCGCATTTTGAACGGACTCGACCTCGAGATCGGCGCCGGAGAGGTCCACGCGGTGATGGGTCCGAACGGCTCCGGCAAGAGCACCCTGGCGCACCTGGTCGCGGGGCGAGAGGGATATCGCGTGCTCGAGGGCTCGATCGAGTACGACGGGCAGGACATCCTCGAGATGGATCCCGAAGAACGGGCGCGGACCGGAATCTTCCTCGCCTTCCAGTATCCGGTCGAGATTCCGGGAGTGAACAACACCTACTTCCTGAAAGCGGCGCTCAACGCGATCCGCAAGCATCGGGGAGAACCGCCTCTCGATGCGATCGACTTCCTCAAGCTGGTTCGCGAGAAGCTGAAAGTGCTGCACCTCGACGAGGGTCTGCTCAACCGGCCGGTCAACGAAGGCTTCTCCGGCGGTGAGAAGAAGCGGAACGAGATCTTTCAGATGGCAGTGCTCGAGCCGCGCCTCGCGATCCTCGACGAGACCGACTCGGGACTCGACATCGACGCTCTCAGGGACGTCGCCGCGGGAGTCAACTCGCTCCGCGCTCCGGATCGCTCCATGTTGGTGGTCACCCACTACCAGCGGCTGCTCGAGTACATCGTTCCCGATCGCGTCCACGTGCTCTACAAAGGGCGCATCGTCCGCAGCGGCGGCAAGGAGCTCGCACTGGAATTGGAAGAAAGAGGGTACTCCTGGATCGAGGAAGCGGCGGTTTCCAAATGACCAGGACCGAGTCTCCTCCGACGCCCTTCGCCGAAGCGTTCGGGTCGCTTCCACACCTGGCCGAGCCGGCATGGCTGACGCAGCGCCGGCGCGAGGGGCTCGCCGCATTCGAAGCGCAAGGGGTTCCGACGCGGCGCGACGAGGAGTGGCGCTATCTCGATCTGTCCCCCCTGCTGCGAATTCCATTTCGACATGCCGCGCGTACCGGCGCGCCGCGCCTCGATCGATCCGTGTTCGAGGCGGCGCTTCGATCGACTGCCGGTGCAGTTGCCGATTCCGTGCTCGAGCAGCTCGCGCGTTTTCGCCTGGTGTTCGTCGATGGCGTGTACGCGCCCGAGCTTTCTACCACTCCTGAGCTCCCGGCGGGAACGGCGGTCTCCAATTTCGCGGCGGCCGCTGCGGGTGGCTCAGAGGTGGTGGCACGTCACCTGACGCATCACGCTTCGATCCACGAGCATCCTTTCGTCGCGCTGAATACTGCGTTCCTTCAGGACGGCCTGTATCTCAACGTGCCGCGCGGACGGGAGCTGAGGGAGCCGATCCACCTCGTCCACGTGCACACGAGCCGGGATGCCGGCGCGTCGCATCCCCGACATCTGATCGTCCTCGAAGAAGGCGCCAGCGCCGTCATCCTCGAGGATTACATCGGCCTAGGAGACACCCCGACGTTGACCAACCCGGTGATGGAGATCGCGCTCGAACCGGGCGCCCGGCTCCGACTTCACAAGGTGATCCGCGAGGATGCGAGCACCTATCACCTGGGCGGAACCTTCGCCAGGCTTGATCGGGACAGCGATCTGCACGCCTTCTCGGTCGTCCGCGGTGGGTTGTTGGTCCGAAACGATCTCAGGGCTGAGCAAGTGGGCACTGGCGCGAGCTGCACACTGCACGGCCTCAACGTGATCTGCGGCTCACAGGTGAGCGACGATCACACCACGGTGATTCATGGACAGCCCCAGGGAAGCAGCCGGCAATACTACAAGACGATCCTGGACGAACGGGCGGAAGGGGTGTTCAACGGGAAAGTGATCGTGATGGAAGGAGCGCGCGGCACGAACGCGCAACAGTCCAATCGCAATCTGTTGCTTTCCGACCAGGCGCTCATGAACACCAAGCCGCAGCTCGAGATCTTCACCGATGACGTCAAGTGCTCTCACGGAGCCACCATCGGCCAGCTCGATCCGGACGCGATCTACTACTTGCGCTCCCGGGGAATCGATCTGGAGACGGCGCGCACCCTCCTCACCGAAGCATTCGCGGGAGACGTCCTGGGTGAGATCGAAGCGGGGCCGATTCGCGAACTGGTGGGATCGGCGCTGACTTTCCCGCTCTGCCGTCGCGCGGGACATCCGATCCGACACTAGGAGGACTGCTTTTACATGGCGATCTCGAACGTGAGCTCCGAATCGGGACGAGCAGACGCGCAAGGTCCCATCGACGCGTTGCATGCATCGATGGAAGCGATCCGGCACGAGTTCCCGATCCTGCAGGTGCCGGTGCACGGGCGCCGTCTCGTCTATCTCGACAACGCCGCGACCACGCAGAAGCCGCAGTCCGTCATCGAACGGGAGGCTCGCTATTACTTCCGGCAGAATGCGAACATCCACCGCGGCGTCCACTATCTGAGCGTGGAGGCGACGCGCGCCTACGATGAAGTCCGCGAGAAGACCCGGGAGTTCCTGGGCGCTGGGGAGACGCAGGAGATCATCTTCCTGCGCGGCACGACCGAAGCGGTGAACCTCGTTGCGCAATCGTACGGGCGGCCGAGCCTGACCGAGGGCGACGAAATCCTCATCACGCACCTCGAGCATCACTCCAACATCGTGCCCTGGCAGATGGTCTGTGAGCAGACGGGCGCGGTCCTGCGGGTGGCTCCGATCGACGAGCGCGGTGAAGTGATCCTGGAAGAGTGGCGGCGGCTCCTCACTCCTCGCACCCGGATCGCCGCCTTCGCGCATGTCTCGAATGCATTGGGAACGGTGAATCCAATTCGCGAGATGACCGCTCTCGCCCACGCCGTCGGCGCGGTCGTGCTGATAGACGGAGCGCAAGCCGCGGCGCACGCCTCGATCGACGTGAACGACATCGGGTGCGACTTTTACACGATCTCCGGCCACAAGATGTACGGGCCGACCGGAATCGGCGCCCTGTACGGCCGGCGCTCGCTCCTGGAAGCGATGCCCCCGTATCAGGGAGGCGGGGACATGATCGCCTCGGTGACCTTCGAAGGAACCGTCTACAACGAGCTCCCCTACAAGTTCGAGGCGGGCACACCCAACATTGCCGGCACCATCGGACTCGGCAGCGCGATCGATTTTCTGAAAGAGCAGGGTCTGAACCGCATCGCCGCGCACGAAGATTCCGTCCTCGACTACGGGATGGAGCGACTGCGCGAAGTGCCGGGGGTGCGCTTGGTCGGTACGGCGCGCCACAAAGCGGCGATCCTCGGATTCACGGTCGAAGGCGTCCATCCCCACGACGTGGGAACGATCCTCGATCAGGAAGGCGTGGCGGTTCGGGCCGGCCATCATTGTGCTCAGCCGGTGATGGAACGTTTCGGCGTGGCCGCGACCGTCCGCGCGTCTCTCGCGCTCTACAACGATCGCGATGACATCGATGCGCTGGTGGCAGCGCTGCAGAAAGTCCGCGAGCTGTTCAGGTAGAGGAGGAGCCATGTCGGATCTGCGAGAGCTGTATCAGGAGGTGGTCCTCGATCATGGGAGGAATCCTCGCAACTTTCGATCGATGGAATCTCCCGATCGACAGTCGGTGGGATTCAACCCGCTCTGCGGCGACAAGCTCACCCTGTTCGTGCGCTACCGAAACCACGTCCTCGAAGAGGTGTCGTTTCAGGGATCGGGCTGCGCGATTTCCACGGCGTCCGCGTCGCTGCTCACCGAAGCGGTGCGCGGCAAGACGAAGGATGAAGCCGAGACGATGTCCCGCGAGTTCGTGGCCATGGTGACCGGGGGAGACGCGGATCCCGACCGGGTCGGCAAGCTGGCGGTCCTGGCCGGCGTGCGCGACTACCCGGTGCGCGTCAAGTGCGCGACGCTCGCTTGGCGAACGCTCGAGGCCGCGTTGCAGGATCGCGAAGACCCGGTTACGACCGAGTGAGAGAGAGGAAACGATGATGTCGCCGGATGACCCGATGGAACAGAACGACCCGCGCGCAGGCGATTCTCCTCCGAAGAATCCCGCATCGAATGGCGATCAGAATGAGATAGGGCGCCACGGCGAGGGGAACGGTGAGCGTTCGGCAATCGCGGAGATCCCGGCAGGCGCGGACAACTCGACAGGTGGGGCCAGCTCCAACAGCGATGAGTTGCGGGAGCTCATCGTGGACACCCTGAAGACCGTCTACGATCCCGAGATCCCGGTGAACATCTACGAGCTGGGAATGATCTATGACATCGAGCTCCAACCAGGAGGTCGGGCGGTCGTCACCATGACCTTGACTTCGCCCTCCTGTCCGGTGGCTGGCTCGCTGCCTCTCGAGGTGGAGGACAAGCTTCGGGGATTACCGGGGCTCGAGGACGTTCGGGTGGACCTGGTCTGGGACCCACCGTGGACCCCGGAGAAGATCTCCGAGGCAGCAAAGCTGGAGTTGGGAATCTTCTAAGAGGGTATACTGGCCAGGCTCCCCGCCTGCGCAACATGCACAGACCACCGCGGCCGTGACGGCGGGTTTGGAGATCGATCGTTCAGGATCAAGGAAGGAGTATTCATGAAATACCGAGTGTGGGGCATCGCGGCTTCCGTGCTGCTCCTCGGAAGTAGCGCCTGGATGGCTGGTTGCGGAGGAAGCCCGTCCAACGACAGAACCGCTTCCGGCGAAACCGCGCAGGCAGAAGGCGAAGCCGTGGAGGCGAACGGAGCGGCATCGGGCCACGCTCCGGCGACCACCGCGGAGGCGGGATCTCCCCCGGCGCACGTCATCCCCGCCGGCACGGAAGTGACTCTGACGGGCACCGTGGGCTGCGGCCACTGCACCTACCAGGTCGGAAACAGCTGCTCGGCCGCGCTCAAGACCGGCGATGGAATCGTCTGGGTCCTGGACGGGATCGGCGCCGGCGATGAGCTCTTCGAGAACCGCTTCGAGGGCGGCGAGGTCACGATGGCCGGAGTGGTCCATTATGTGGATGGAGTGGCGCATCTGACTCCGGCGCAGGAGCCCGCTGACGGATCCCAGATGTAGCAGCCTGTCCGAACGGATTCCCTGTCAGACGGCGAGGCCGGGGCGAAACCCCCGGCCTTTCTCCTGATTGGGGCCATCGCATCGACGTCCATTCCTGCCGCCTGGGCGGCGAGCCTCCGGCTCTCGTGCGGGGCAAAATTTTCTTTGGGCGTCCCGGATCAAGCAATCGCGCCGGACGGCCGACAGATCCAGGAAGGGCCGTTCCTCCAATCCCTCAGGAGTCGACTCACGATCCGAGGAGTGTTCATGGATCCATCCAGCTTTCCCATCGATCGGACTCATCTCGATGACATTTCGGGCGGGGACCGTCAGTTCGAAGAGGAGCTGATGCAGGAGTTCGTCTCCTCCACGCGGGGCCTTCTCTCGGACCTCGCTCGCGCCATCGAGAGCGGAGATGTCGCGGCAGCACAGATGGCCGCCCACACCTTGAAGGGATCCTGCCGCTCTCTGGGGGCGGGCCCGATGGCGGAGCCGTGCTTCGAAATCGAGCTCATGTCGCGGGAGGGCTCTCTCGAGGGAGCATCCGATTACCTCTCCGAGATCCATGCGCGGTATCGGGCGCTCTGCGCATTCATCGAGAAGACCTGGAACGTCAAAGCAGCGTGAGCGAATCATCGATTCCTGGAGTCATGCCTCGTGAAGATTCTGGCCGCCGAGGATGAACCGATCGCAGCCAAGCTCCTGATGAAGGAGCTGGAGGCGCTCGGTCATGAAGTCACGCTGGCTCGCGATGGGGCGGAAGCGTGGTCCAAGCTGCGCGAGGAACCGTTCCCGATCGTCATCACCGATTGGATGATGCCGGAGATGGACGGGGTCGAGCTCTGCCAGCGGATCCGGTCGCTATGGAATCGCGGCTATGTGTACACCATCATGATCACCACCAAGACCGATCGGGACGATCGGCTGCGGGCGCTCCGCGCCGGGGTCGACGAGTTCCTGATCAAGCCGCTCGATCGCTCCGACCTGCAAGCGCGTCTGCTCGCCGCCACTCGCATCCTCCAGATGCAGGTACAGCTCGAGGAGCGGAACGAAGACGTGAGCAAGAGCCGCGAGCAGCTCCGGTCGATCAATGCCGAGCTGAACCGGCGCGAGCGCGAATTGCGCCAGGCGAACGAGATGGCGGAAGTGGCGCGCCATCGCTTCTCGCAGTTGTTCGAAGGATTGCCCGTTCCCGGGTTCACCTACGACACGAACGGCATCGTGTACGAGTGGAATCGGCGCGCCGAGGAGATCTTCGCGATCGAGGGGCACGACGCCTTCGGCAAGGCGGTCTGGGATCTCCTCAACCCTCGTCTGGTGGGAGAGCGTGGCCGGAAACAGATCGAGGGCGTTTTCGCCGGCGAGAGCTTCCAGGAAGAGGACTGGAACGATGGGGAGATCTTCCTCCTGGCTTCGGGATATCCCCTCTATGGAACGGATGGCTCCATCATCGGAGGCATCTCGACTGCGGTCGACATCACTCCGCAGCGCGAGGCGGAAGCGCGGGCGGAGCAGAAGAATGCCGAGCTCCTGGCGGCCAACCATCGCCTCTCCGCGCTCGCCACGACGGATGGATTGACCGGAATCGCCAACCACCGTGCTCTGCAGGAACGGCTGGGACAGTTCATCGCCGGCCACCGCAGAGGACGCCAGTTCTGTCTCGCGATGGTGGACGTCGATCACTTCAAGAAATTCAACGATGAGTTCGGCCACCAGGCGGGGGACGAGGTCCTCATGCGCGTCGCGGAGACGCTCAAAAAGTCGGTCCGCGAGGGCGATTTCGTCGCTCGATACGGCGGCGAGGAGTTCTGCGTCCTGTTCGAGGATGCCAACCTCGAAATTGGCTGGAAACTCTGCGAACGGCTTCGCGAGAGGGTCGCCGCGATCGACACTCCGTACCGGCAGATCACCGCGAGCTTCGGGGTCGCGCGCTTCTCCGAAGCGATCGGGACGGCGCACGAGCTGATCCAGACGGCCGATGCGGCTCTCTACCGCGCCAAGCAGAACGGCCGCAACCGAGTCGAAGCAAGCGGGGCCGCCGGGGCCGGCGCTCGGCACCCGGGCGCGGAACCAACGGTTCGGAACCGCGCCGCCTAGCGCAACCTCTCGCTTCGCATCCGCGCCGGCTGGTTCCCGCCGGCGAATCCGGCGCCCGCACGGCGCTCTGTTCCACCGGTCGCTTGCGCCATCCACGCCGGGAACGACATCATCGGTCCCATGCACGATCCCGATTCCACATTCGGCGATTCTGAATGGCGCGGAGGAACGCTGCCGGTCTGCCTGACCATCGCCGGATCCGACTCCGGCGGCGGCGCCGGAATCCAGGCGGATCTCAAACCCTTCCCGGCCAACTCCGTGTTCGGGACTTCGGTTCTGACCGCCGTCACCGCCCAGAACACGCGCGGAGTGACGCACGCCGAGGAGCTTTCGATCGCGAGCGTGCGGGCGCAGCTTCAGGCGATCTTCGACGACTTCTCCATCGCCGCGATGAAGACCGGGATGCTTTCCTCCGAGACGATCGCCTCCGAGGTGGCGCGCTTTCTGGAAGCACTCGAGCAACGGCCTCCGCTGGTGGTGGATCCGGTCATGGTCTCCAAGAGCGGTCATCCCCTGCTCGCTCCCGAGGCGATCGAGTCGATTCGCACGCGGTTGCTTCCCTTGGCAGAGATCGTCACCCCCAATCGCGTGGAAGCGGAGCTGCTCGCGGGGATGCCGATCCGTGATGCGAAGGAGATCGACGAAGCGGCGGCGCGCATTCTCGAGCTCGGCCCGAACGCGGTGCTCCTGAAGGGCGGGCATTTCGAAGGACCGGACTCGGTCGACCTGCTCTATCGACGCGGAATGCGAGCGGCGGTGCGGGAGTATCGAGCGACGCGGATCGAGACCCGCCACACCCACGGCACTGGATGTACGCTTTCCGCGGCGATCTGCGCCTGGCTGGGACGGGGCGCGCCACTCGAAGATGCGATCGCGCGCGCGAAACGGTATGTGACCGAAGCGATCCGGCACGGACTGGCGATCGGACACGGTCACGGCCCGACGCATCACTTCTACTTCCTCCGCGGAGACGAGACTTGAGGAGGATCGGCCGGCTGCACGTCATCACCGACGTCCGCTTGCAGCAGCGCTTCAGTCATCTCGAGCTGGCCAACGCCGCGCTCGACGGGGGCGCCGATGTAGTGCAGCTTCGCGACAAGGAGGCTCCGTCTCGCGACCTCCTGGAGGCCGCTCTCGAGATCGTTGCGCGGTGCCGCCGCACGCAGGCGTCGCTGATCGTCAACGATCGCCGGCATCGGCCCGGTCTTCGCGACCTCGTCCAAACGCGACGCCGGGCCGGTGCTGGGAGTCGAAGCGCTGGCCGCCGTGGTGCGCTCTTCTCCTCTCCCTTTGATCGCGATCGGCGGAATCACCCTCGACAACCTCGAGGAAGTCCTCGCGACCGGCGTGCACGGGGTCGCGCTGCTCGGCGCGGTGTGCCTTTCATCCGAACCGGAGAGCGTGGTGCGAAAGGCGCGCGCGATCCTGGAGTCGAGATCATGACGCGAACGGTGTCCGACGTCGGCGAGTTCGGAATCATCGATCGCCTCCGGCAGGTGCTGGAAGAGGAAGGCGCCGCCGATAGGCGGGCGCATCTGGGAATCGGGGACGATGCCTCGGTGTTCGCGATCGAGCCGGGACGAGAGCTCGTCGCGACGTGCGACGTGCAGATCTGCGGCCGTCACTTTCTCCCCGGCGCGATGACCGCGCGCGAAATCGGTGCGCGCGCGATGACGGTCAACCTGAGCGATCTCGCCGCCATGGGAGCGCGTCCGGAAAGAGCGCTCATCTCGCTCGGTCTGCCGTCTGAATTTTTGATGGAGGATCTCGAGGAGATCTATCGCGGCATCAGTGCCACGCTGACTCCGCACCGCGCGGTCGTCACCGGGGGCAATCTGGGAAAGATCTCCGGCGTGGAGTGGTTCCTCGATATCACCTTGCTGGGCACGGTTGCTCCGGGGAGCGCGATTTCGCGTCGAGGCGCGCGTCCCGGTGATGGGATCGGGATTACCGGCATTCCCGGCGCGAGCGCTGCCGGGCTGGATCTGGTCCGGCATCTGCTGGATCTCGCCGAGCGGGGCGCGGCCGTAAGGAGCTCCATCGATGGACCTGCTCTGGCATTCCGACCGGGATCGAAGATCGAGCTCGTGCGGAAGTTCGTCACGGATCAACCCTGGTCGACCCCTCTCCTCGATGCGTACCTGCGCCCGCAAGCCCGGGTGAGCGCGGGACAGGCGCTCCGGGGAATCGCCTCGGCGATGATCGACATCAGCGATGGATGGCGATCCGACCTCGCGCACATCTGCGAGGCGAGCTCCGTGCGCGCGATCGTGGAGCGAATGGTTCCCGCTTCCGAGGCGATGCGCGCGGCGGGGCTCTATCTCGAGCGCTCGATCGAGCCGTGGCGGCTGGGTCCGAGCGATGATTACGAGATCCTCTTCACCGTGCCCGCGGCTCGATGGGACGAAGCGGAACAGGCTCTCCACTCCGCGGGGACGCACGTCGCTCGCATCGGGTCGATCCAGACCGGAGAGCCGGGAGTGGAGCTCGCTTTCGTTCACCCCGAGATTCCGCCCGGGTGGGATCACTTCACGTCGCAATAGAGGGAAACCACGCCGCAGGAGTAAGGGATTGACGAAGCCGTGGGCGTCGAAGCCATGGGCGTCCAAGCCATGGGCGTCGAAGCCAAGGATGACGAAGCCAAGGATGACGAAGCCAGGGATGACGGAGTCAGGGATGACAAGAAAGCTGGGAACCATTTCCTCGTGGGTCGCGATCGTGCTGGCCCTCGCGTATCCGATCCTTCTCGTCGCGGTCGCGCACGTGCAGAGCGGGGGGCAAGACAGTTTTCCCCTGGATGATCCGTGGATCCATCTCACCTTCGCGCGCAATCTCCAGGAGCACGGCGCCTTCACCTATTTCCCCGGCACCCAATCGAGCGGAGGCTCCACCGCTCCGCTCTATACGATGCTGCTCGCGGTCGGGTTCTTCTTCACCTCGGACGAGAAGTGGCTCAGCTATGTGCTCGGACTGGCGGCGCAGCTCTTCTTCCTGATCTTCCTCGCGCGGTGGGTCCGAGCGAGACTCGTTCGCCCGGAGTCAGGGCACGAGTCCTCCGTCACGAGCATATCTCCATGGATGGCGCTCCTTCCCGCGCTGGCCGTGCTGGTGGTCGGGCTCGACTCTCGCGTGGGGATCCTCGCGGTGTCGGGAATGGAGACGTCGCTGTATCTGGCGCTGATCTCCCTCGCATTCTGGGGCCGGGCGAGCGGCCGAAATCTACTCTTCGGAGCGGGCCTCGGCGCTAGTCTGTGGGTCCGTCCCGACAGCCTGCTGCTCCTGGTGGTGTTCGCGATCGATCTCGCGCTCGATCGTTGGAAACACGCTCGACGCACCTCGGAACGACACCCCGCGAAGCAGGCGCGAAACCAGAAGAAGGCGAGTTCCGCCGCCACTTCCGCGGCGACAGCGGCGGGCGTTACGCCCGTGAAATCGGAGCGAACCGGCGTCCTGGGCTGGGTCCGCAGCTCGCCATGGGGAGGGATGGCCCTTGCCGCGGCGATCGCGATCCTTTACGTCGTGTTCCATCTGGCGCTCTTCGGGCACCCGCTCCCGAACACGTTCGCCGCCAAGACGACCTACTATCAGGAGGTTCCGCACTCCGCGTTCCTGCTCCATGACATTCCCGAAGCGTTCTGGACGGGGGGTTGGATCCTCCTTTCTCTTCTGGCGGTCGTGGCGATCGTCCGCGAGCTGGTTTCCTGGATCACGGGCCGCGCTCCGCGGTTGCGCGCGGAGACCGGTTGGGTGCTCGCGCTCACGCTCGCGTATCTGGTGCTCCTCCCGTTCTCCCATCGGTTCAGCAGATACCTGATTCCCGCCCTGCCCGCGATCGCCATCCTCGCGTTGTCGGCGCTGCGAATGCTCATGGCCTCGCCGCTCCGGCCCCTGCGTCTGTTGCCGGCCGTGATTGCAGCGGTCTGTCTCGTTCTCCAGGCGCGCGGTGCCTATTCATCCATCGAGGAGTACCAGGGCATCTGCCTGTACCACTGGGCACGCCATGAACGAGCCGGTCGGTGGCTCGCCGAGAAGACTCCGGAAAGCGCGGTCGTGGCAACCCACGACATTGGCGCGATCGCCTACTACTCCCATCGCAGAGTGGTCGACATCGTCGGCATCCTCGATCCGGAGATCGTCCCTCATCTGGGTACCCCCGAGTACATCCCTCGAGTTCAGGAGATCCTCGAGCGCGAGGGCGTTACCCATCTGGCCGTTCTGCGCAACTGGCTGGAGGTGTCCAACGCGGAGCCGCTCTTCGTCGCGACTCCGGAACCGGAGATCCTCGAAATCTTCGCCTGGGATCGTTCGGTCCACCTCGTTCCGAAACCCGCATCCGCTCTCGCGGCGATGGGGGCGAGCCTTCTGGAAGCACGCGATCTCGCCGGCGCGCAGGCAGCTCTGCGAAATTCGCTCCGCTTCGATCCGGAGAACTCACGGGCCTGGTATCTGCTCGCCGTCACCGAGGAAATGTCGTCCGACTACGAGAACGCGATCGAGCACTATCGAAAGACCTGGGAGATCTTTCCGAGGCATTACGACGCCCGATATCGGGAAGCGCAGGTTCAGCTCGCCGCGGGGAACAAACTGGAGGCCGCTCGGGCGTTCCACCGTCTCCTCGATATAAATCCGGACTATCCTACCGCGCTCGACCGCTTCCTCGCCCTGCGCCGGGAGCTCGGGCCGGCCGCAGAATTGATCGTGCAGGAACGCTGAGCCTTCGCGGATAATCGAGTCATGCAACGCGGGACTCTCGCCGATGAGATCAAGTCGCGCCCTCTCCCGCCGGAGCAGGCCGCGTTCCTCAACGTGCTCAGAACGGAGGACCTCCTCACCGCCGAGCTGCGGGCGCTTCTCAAAGGCCACGGGATCACGGCGCAACAGTACAACGTTCTACGGATTCTTCGCGGAGCCGGCCCCGAGGGGCTGCCGATCCTCGAGATCGGCGTACGCATGGTGACCCGCGTCCCCGACGTCACGCGGCTGGTCGATCGTATGGAAGCAGCCCAGCTGGTCGTTCGCACTCGATCGGACTCCGACCGGCGCGTGGTGCGCACGACCCTCACTGCGGAAGGGACTCGGATCGTCGACTCCCTCCTGCAACCGGTGACTGAGCTGCACCGGCAGCAGCTCAGTCATCTCACTCCGGACGAGCTGGCCGAGCTCAGCCGCTTGCTGGAGAAGATCCGCGCCCGCGATGAGCTTCCGCGCGCATGCGAGCCGGACGGCGAGTGAACGGCACGAGATCGGCCGGGCGGCTGCCAAGACGGCCGCGCTCTCCGGCTGGTCGGTCTCGATCCTCGAACCGGCGTGCGCTCAGACACATTTTACGCTCAGGCTGGTTCGACTGGCAGCCCGCGCCCGCTCAAAGTCGTTTCGCGCCCGTGTACTCCTGCATCACGCGCGCCGCCTCATCGAGATGCCGCTCGAGCTCGGCGTGGCCGGTCTGCGCAGGCGCGTAGAGCACGAAGAGGAGGCTGCGGGTTTCTACGCCCACGCAGGTCCGGAGAGAATCGGCGGACGGATTGCCGAAGGGACCCCGCTCATCGGCGAGGAGCGGGCGACCTTCCAGATGAATGTCCCCCTTTCCGATGCCGGGATAGCTCTCTCCCTCGCTGCCCAGCCGCAAGACGACGACGTCGCCTTCGATCCGATCGCGATCGTAGAGACCGACAGGAAGAAAGCTCGACAGAGACGCCAGATTGGCCGCATCCACCGCCGTGTTCACTCGATAGAGTCCCTTCCCCTGGATCGCGCGACGCAGCAGCGCTTCCGAAGCAGGACGCCGCTTGGAAGGATCGATCCCGAGATCCCAATAGAGACGCCGCGCAGGCGCGAGAATGTCGCTGGCTGAGGCAGGCTCCGGATACGCCTCCTGCAACGTGCGCACCCGCGCTTCGATCGCGAGGGAGAGCGACTGCGATTCCTGTTCGATAGTCGAGCCGGTCATCACGAACCAGCCGACGGCCACTCGATCCGTGAGCCGGTTCTCGATCGAAAGGCGGCGAGGAGTGTCGGTCATAGTCCAATCTCGAAGTCACGCGCGCAGGCGGGACAATGAACGCGTTGAATGCCGGTGTGGGCTCGCACAGCGAACTGCCTCCCGCAGTGTATGCAATGAATCTGCTGCTCCGTGGACGCCGGCGCCCGTCCGGAGCCGAACCCCCAATCGCGCGCTTCCGCCGGCTCCTCGCTCGCCTTCGGAGACTCCATCTCCCGCCAGCCTCCATCCCAGGCCGCGCCCGATATCTCGAATCCGCAGTTAGAGCACCGGAAAACGGTCGACCCGCGCCCCACGGGAAACAACGGGATGAAAAAAAAATCGAAGTAGGGCACGAGCCGCGTTTCTTCGAAGACACGGCCACCTCCGCAGGCAGGACACGGCTCGACCCGCCGGATCGGCGATGACACCGGCCGCCTCCGCTGCCGAACTCCTGCAATCAGGAAGAAGAACACGTCGGGACTCCCGCTCCCATTCTCGCACGCCCGGTGCGCGGAAAATGCCAGCGTTCGGCTACAACCCTACCCTCCAAGCCGGGCTCCCGCCAAACCGGCGCGACGGCCGGATCCGGAGGCTCGGATTGCATATGCCGTGAATGCGACCGACGGTCTCGACAGCCTACCGGTGGGCGTCCCATGAAAGGGCCAGCCATGATGGCGGGGGTCCGAGAACTCGACGACCGTGTTGCCTGCTTGGCCCGGGAATGCGCTTTCGCTAGAATCCCGCGTTGCTGCCTGAAACAGAAACATGTGAGCGTGCGGCGCAAGCGCCCGCCAAAACGTAGAGTGGCGAACCGGAGGATCGGATGGCTTCCAACACACGGGCTGTCAAAGCCCGGCCACAGCTCCAGGAAGATCTCAACTTCAACAACATCGTCTCGCGACAGTTCGACAAAGCGGCCGAGACGTTGGACCTGCCCGAGACCCTCCTGACCCAGATCAAAGTCTGCAACAACATCTTCTACGTGCAGTTTCCCGTCCGCACCGGGAATCGCCTCCTCCTCTGCCGCGGATGGCGCGCGGAGCACAGTCATCACAAGCGGCCGCTCAAGGGGGGGATCCGCTACGACGAGAACGTGACCGACGACGAGGTGATGGCGTTGGCCGCGCTCATGACCTACAAGTGCGCGATCGTCAACGTTCCGTTCGGCGGGTCCAAGGGTGGCATCCGCATCAATCCACGCGAGCACTCCGAAGAGGTCCTGGAGCGAATCACGAGGCGCTTCACTGCCGAGCTCGCGGCCAAGAACTTCATCGGACCCGGAATCAACGTCCCCGCTCCCGACATGGGAACCGGGGAGCGCGAGATGGCATGGATTGCCGACACCTACAGCGCGCTCGCTCCTACCGGAATCGACAATCTCGCCTGCGTCACGGGCAAGCCGCTCAGCCAGGGAGGAATCCGGGGACGCAAGGAAGCGACGGGCCGCGGTGCGCAATACGGCTTGCGCGAAGCGTTCTCCGATCCCAAGTCTCTCAAGGAGATGGGCCTGTCGGCCGGCCTGGAAGGAAAGCGCGTCGCGGTGCAGGGCTTCGGCAATGTCGGCTATCACGCGGCCACGCTCCTGCACGACGAAGACGGCTGCGTCATCGTCGGTCTCAGCGAATGGGATGGATCGATCGTCAATCCGAAGGGGATCAATCCCCACGAGGTGCACGGCTGGCGCAAGGAGCACGGAACGATCCGCGGTTTTCCCGGAGCGAAGACGAGCGACGATCCGAAAGCGGTCCTGGAAATGGAGTGCGACATTTTGATTCCGGCCGCGCTCGAGAATCAGATCACGATTTCGAACGCGGATCGCCTCAAGTGCCGGGTCGTGGCGGAGGCAGCCAACGGACCGACCACTCCGGGAGGGGAGGCGATCCTCCTGAAGAAGGGCATCTTCATCATCCCCGACATCTTCCTCAACGCGGGCGGTGTGGTCGTTTCCTACTTCGAGTGGACCAAAAATCTCACGCACATGCGGTTCGGACGACTGGAGAAGCGGATCAACGAGATCGACAAGAATCTTCTCCTCACTGGAATCGAAAAGACGATCGGTCAGCCGTTCGACGAAACGACGCGTCGCAAGCTGACCCATGGAGTGGATGAAGCGGTGCTGGTTCGCTCCGGTTTGGAAGAGACGATGATCGCCGCGTATCGCGAGGTTCGGGAGATCTATCTGAAGCGCAAGAGGGTCACCGACATGCGCACCGCGGCATTCGTCTGTGCGATCGAAAAGGTCGCCGAGTCGTACAAGTCGCTCGGGATCTGGCCGTAGTCAGGCCGCGCTGCGCATCCGCGTGCCGTGCTCGATGGAGAGTCGCACCTCTTCGGCGGTCACGGTACGCGGGAAGTAGCATCCGCTGACGCGAGCTCCGTTGAGACTCGCTCCTCCGAGGTCCGCTTCGGACAGATCCACTCCGCGCAGGTCGGCATTGCGCAGATAGGCGCCGCGTAGATTTGCGGTCCGGAGGTAGGCCTCCCGCAAGTCCGCCAACCGCAGATCGGCGTTCTCCAGGTCGACCGGTCCTCGGGCCGCGAGCTCGTTGAACTCCCGATAGCGTCCGTCGAGGAGCAACTCGATCGCCTGCTTCTTTCTTTCCAGTGCCATGGTGATCCCTCCAGCTCAGGATCATCGGCAGGAACGCGGGCTTTCTTGACCATCGCGGGAGGTCTTCAT